>JBQCIZ010000031.1:0-6807 GCA_051953235.1 Nitrobacter sp.
CGGGCGTGATTGCAGCCGCCTCGAACGTTTTCGAGACCGCCACCAATGTCACCGACGACCGCTCGCGCCGCGCATCGCGGCAGGCGCGGGCGATCTCGGCCTCGACCGAGGCAAGTCCCTCGCTTGGTAAAGGAGCCGTTACGGGCACCGCGGTTCCAGTGGGCATTTGATTCATCAAACCTGAAGTTTCGGCCGGTCGTTCCAATTTTATCTATTCCACGAAAGGCTTCTTGAACCGTTGGTTCTACACTCTCTCGTGGGGGCCAGGGACTGTGATGTCACGGATCAGCTTCAACCGCAAACGGGCCAAACTCAAGGCCTTCATGGGAGTCCGCGCGCGGCTTGTGCTGCTGGCGCTGATCCTGGTCGTGCCGTTGATGGTGGAACGCGTCCGCTCGCTGGAAGACACCCGCGTCAAGACGATCGCCGAGATCAATCACGAGTTCGACAAGCTCGCCGAGCGCACCGTCGAGGCGCAGCGTGAGGTGATCTTCTCCGTCGAAGCCATTCTGAAGTCGGCGTCGCAGATCTATTTGTCGGGCGCACAGCTCGGTGATGCCTGCGGTCTGATGCGCGCCAGCGTGCCCACCAATCTGCCGTGGATCCGAAACGTGCTGGTTCTCGATCCCAACGGGCGCGTCGCCTGTGCCAGCGTCGACAACATGACCCATCTCAACCTCGGCGATCGGGATTATTTCAAGCGCGCCAAAAGCGAGCGCAAGCTGGTGATCAGCGACTATATCTTCAGCCGGGTCTCGAAACGGCCGATCGCGGTCGCGGCCTATCCGGTGTCGCCGACGGATACCCGTAACGGCAACGTCATTATCGCCGGCATCAATCTCAACTGGATGTCGAAGGTCATGGATAACCTCGGCGGCCGGCCTGGTGTCTCCGCGATCCTGGTCGACAGCCACGGAACGGTTCTTGCGACTCCCGCCGACCAGGCCAGCATGATCGGCAATCCGATCGACGACGTCAGACTGCTCCCGGCAATCGAGAAGGCGAGCGCCGCATCGACTACCGGCACCGGCCGGATTCATTTCACCGCCGCGAACGGCAAGGAGCGCCTGATCTCCTTCACACGCGTTCCCGGAACCAGTTCCCGATTGATCGTCAGCGTCGACGAAGCCGTGGCATCGGCCAGGATCAATCGCGAGATCCATATGGCCTACATCCAGCTCGGCTTTGTCGGCCTGTTTGTCTTTCTCGGCGCCTTGATCGCGGCCGAGCGGCTGATCGTTCGGCCCATCGAAACGATGACATCCGCGGCGAAACGGTTCGGCCGCGGCGACCGCAGCGCGCGTGTGGCCCGCTCGCAGTTGCCGGCGGAATTCGTCCCCCTCGCACGGGCCTTCAACGCCATGGCCGCACAGCTCGGCGAGCGCGAGCACGACCTGCTCACCGCCAACGATCGCCTCACCGTCATGGCGTCCATGGATGCGCTGAGCGGCCTTGCGAACCGCCGCGGCTTCCAGAGCCGGCTCGATTTCGAGTGGTTCAAGACGCTGCAAACCGGCGAGCAGTTGTCGCTCTTGATGATCGACGTCGACCACTTCAAGCTGTTCAACGACACCTATGGCCATCTCGAGGGCGATAGCTGTCTCAGCCGTCTCGGCGAAGTCCTGGCAAGGATTGCGAACGAGACCAAAGGTTTCGCGGCACGTTACGGCGGCGAGGAATTCTGCCTGATGTTGCCCAACACCGGCGCGGACGCCGCGCGGACAACCGCCGAGTCGGTGCGCGCCGCCGTGCAGGCCCTCGCATTGCCTCATGCCACGAGTAGCTACCAGACCGTGACCGTGAGCGTCGGCATTGCGGTCACATCGCCGAACGAGACCCAGCAGCCGATGGATTTGGTCGAGGCCGCCGACGCTGCGCTATATGCGGCCAAGCATCGCGGCCGCAATGCCGTGGTCGAACATGGTTTCGTCAAGGCAAGCGACTCCGCGATGAAACTGGCGGGCTGACAAGCCCGGAACGCGCATCCGCCGGGGCGCCAATCCATAAATTCGGTTTGATCCGCCGAGCTCCGCCCGGGAACGCGTGATCGACTCGAACATGACCGACTTAAATCGGACAATGTTCGAGATTCGAACTTGCCGGGAGCCGTCGGCTGCCCTTTCGGCTGCACCGGCTGTCATATATGAGAGATTGTCATCGGAATGTGCCGATTGTCTGCAGAACTGAATTGGCGTGGATGGCGGCGGCGGTTTGTCGATCCGGTATCGCTATCCTGATCGCTATAGACGCACACGTATTAACCTGGACGGACATGGCATGGCCCCTCGACTGATGACAGCGCAACCCACCGTGACGATGCGGCGCTGGAACACTACCGTGATTGGGACGCTCGTAGCGATGGCCGTGCTGACGGCACCGACCACCGGCGCTGTCGCAAAACAGGCACGACCCGCGCCGGTCAAGGAGGCGGTCGCGCCACGCGCGGCGGGCGAGCCGATCATGGCGATCGTGTCGATCAAGAGCCAGCAGGTCACCTTCTACGACTCCGACGGCTGGATCTTCCGCGCACCGGTCTCGACCGGCGTCAGGGAACGCGAGACGCCCGCCGGGGTCTTCGCCGTCATCGAGAAGGACAAGGATCACCACTCGACCATGTACGACGATGCGTGGATGCCGAACATGCAACGCATCACCTGGAACGGCATCGCCTTGCACGGCGGGCCGCTGCCCGGATATGCGGCCTCGCACGGCTGCGTGCGAATGCCCTATGGCTTTGCGGAGAAGCTGTTCGACAAAACCTGGATCGGGATGCGGGTGATCATTGCACCGGACGACGCGGCCCCGGTGGATTTTTCTCATCCCGCGCTGTTTGTGCCGAATGCCGACGCCATCGCGGCTGCACCCGCCAAGGCCGACGCGCTCACTCGCGAGGCCGCGGAGGCCGCAAAGACCGCCGACGAGACGAAAAAGGCGGCGGCGACATCAGCGCGGGAGACTGCACCGCTCGCCGCGGCGCTGCGCAAGCTGGAGCGGCTCAAGAAGCGCGCCGACGCCGAGCTCGCGGCCGCCGACAAAGCGCTCGGCGCGGCCAGGACGGACCAGGCCAAAGCACGCGCCGAGGAACGCAGGCAGAAGGCCGACACCAAGGCCAAGGAGTTGGGAACGCAATTCGACACGGCCAAATCCGACGCGACGTCGAAGCTCGACGCCGCTGCCGCCGCAAAGGACGCCGCCAAGACAGCGCAGGCCAGGAAAGCCGAGACCGCGAAAGCCGCGAGCGAGGCGAAGCTCGCGCTGGAACCGGTCTCGGTCTACATCAGCCGCGCGACTCAGAAGCTTTACGTCCGGCGGAACACGCATAAGCCGGCGCCGGATGGCGGCGGCGAAGTATTCGATTCGACGATCGAGGTTCCGGTCACAATCCGCGATCCAAACAGACCGATCGGCACGCATATCTTCACGGCGGTGGCGCGCGCCGGCAGCGGCCTGCGCTGGACTGCGGTGACGATCGACAGCGGTGACGACGCCAAGGATGCGCTCGATCGCATCACCATCCCGCAGGAAGTGCTCGATCGCATCGCGCCAACCGCGGTGCCGAAGTCCTCGATCATCGTCTCGGATGAGCCGCTGAGCGCGGAGACCAACTATCGCACTGAATTCGTCGCGGTGCTGAGCAACCAGCCACAGGGCGGCTTCATCACGCGCAAGCCCACGCCTCCCGCCGATGTCATGGCGGACGGCAATAGTTGGGACGACGGCTTCGGCTCGCTTTTCCAGCCCTGGAACACCCAGGTCATCGATCCACGCCAGCGCCGGGACGTCTACAATCCCCCGGCACAACAGGGCTATCGTATCTGGTAAGACGCGCGGCGCCCCGCTCAATTCCGCTTCGGAATCTGGAGGCCGCGCTGTACCGCCGGGCGCGCGAGACCGCGCTCGAGCCACGCGGCAACATGGCCGAACTGGTCGAAGCCGACGAGCTCTCGCGCTTCGTAAAATCCGATCAGGTTGCGCACCCATCCGAGCATCGAGATGTCGGCGATCGTATAATCGTCGTCGACAAACCACCGGCGCGTCGTCAGATGGCCGTCCATCACGCCGAGCAACCGTTTCGATTCGGCGACATAGCGATCGCGCGGGCGCTTGTCCTCAAAATCCTTGCCGGCGAATTTGTGGAAGAACCCGACCTGGCCGAACATCGGCCCGACGCCGCCCATCTGGAAATGTAGCCACTGGATGGCCTGCCACCGCTTCGCCGCATCGGCCGGGAGCAGTTGTCCGGTCTTCTCGGCGAGGTATTGCAGGATCGCGCCGGATTCGAACAGGCCGAGCGGCTTTCCGCCGGGACCATCGGGATCGAGGATCGCCGGGATCTTGCCGTTGGGATTGAGCGACAGGAATTCCGGCGTCTTCTGGTCGTCCTTGCCGAAATCGACCAGATGCACCTCGTAGGGCAGCCCGATCTCCTCGAGCATGATCGAGACCTTCACGCCGTTGGGCGTCGGCAGCGAATAGAGCTGCAGGCGGTCCGGGTGCGCGGCGGGCCAGCGGTTGGTGATCGGGAAGGCGGAGAGGTCGGACATCAGGGTACTCCGGGAGCGGCCATGGCGACTTGCCATTGATGCTGCATTCGCCCGAAACCGGGGACGGATGCAATCCCGTTCAGGCAATCCGCAAAGCCGCCCAAACCATTGACCCGGCGCGGCCTTTCATGGCCTAGTCCGCCATCTTCCAATACCCGCACATCACGAAAAACGCTGCGATTCCATGACCTCAGAACGTTACAACGCCCGTGACGCCGAACCGCGCTGGCAAGCCGCTTGGGACAAACAGGCGATTTTCGCGACCAAAAACGACGATCCGCGCGAAAAATACTACGTGCTGGAGATGTTCCCCTACCCGTCCGGGCGCATCCATATCGGTCATGTCCGCAACTACACCCTCGGCGACGTGATCGCGCGCTACATGCGCGCCAAGGGCTACAACGTGCTGCATCCGATGGGCTGGGACGCCTTCGGCCTTCCGGCCGAGAACGCTGCGATCGAGCGCAAGGTCGCCCCCAAGGCGTGGACCTACGACAATATCGCGGCCATGAAAAAGCAGCTCCAGTCGATCGGGCTATCGCTCGACTGGTCGAGGGAATTCGCGACCTGCGATCCCTCCTACTACAAGCATCAGCAGAAGATGTTCCTGGATTTCCTGCGCGCCGGTCTCGCCGAACGCGAGAAGCGCAAGATCAACTGGGATCCGGTCGACATGACCGTGCTCGCCAACGAGCAGGTGATCGACGGGCGCGGCTGGCGCTCCGGCGCCGTGGTCGAGCAGCGCGAGATGAATCAGTGGGTCTTCAAGATCACGAAGTATTCGCAGGAGCTGCTGGAAGCGCTCGATACGCTGGATCGCTGGCCCGACAAAGTGCGGCTGATGCAGCGCAACTGGATCGGGCGCAGCGAGGGCCTGCTGCTCCGCTTCGCACTCGATGCTGCGACCGCGCCTTCGGGTGAAAGCGAACTGAAAATCTTCACGACCCGTCCGGACACGCTGTTCGGCGCAAAATTCATGGCGATCGCGCCGGACCATCCGCTGGCGCAGGCCGCGGCGAAAAACAATCCGGAGCTCGCCGCGTTCATCGCCGAGTGCAAGCGGCGCGGCACCGCGCAGGCCGAAATCGACACCGCGGAGAAGATGGGTTTCGACACCGGCATCAAGGCGATCCATCCGTTCGACGCGAACTGGAAACTTCCGGTCTACGTGGCGAACTTCGTGCTGATGGAATACGGCACCGGCGCGATCTTCGGCTGCCCGGCGCACGACCAGCGCGACCTCGACTTCGTCAACAAGTACGGTCTCGGCAACACGCCGGTGGTTTGTCCCGAGGGACAGGATCCGAAGACGTTCGTCATCACCGACACGGCTTACGACGGCGACGGCCGTATGATCAATTCGCGCTTCCTCGACGGCATGACCACCGATGCGGCGAAGGAAGCGGTTGCGAAGCGGCTGGAAGGCGAGATGCGCGGCAACATGCCGGTCGGCGAGCGCAAGGTGAACTTTCGCCTGCGCGACTGGGGCATCTCGCGCCAGCGCTACTGGGGCTGTCCGATCCCGGTGATTCATTGCCTGAAGTGCGACGTCGTTCCGGTGCCGGACAAGGATCTGCCGGTGACGCTGCCGGAAGATGTCAGCTTCGACAAACCGGGCAATGCGCTCGACCATCATCCGACGTGGAAGCACGTCACCTGTCCGCAATGCGGCGGCAAGGCCACGCGCGAAACCGACACCATGGACACGTTCGTGGACTCGTCATGGTACTTCGCGCGCTTCACCGATCCGTGGAACGAAAACGCGCCGACCACGCCTGCCGTCGTCAACCGCATGATGCCGGTCGATCAGTACATCGGCGGCGTCGAGCACGCGATCCTGCATCTGCTCTATTCGCGCTTCTTCAACCGCGCGATGAAGGCCACGGGCCACATCGGCATGGACGAACCTTTCAAGGGCATGTTCACGCAAGGCATGGTCGTGCACGAGACCTATCGCAAGGCCGACGGCGGCTGGGCCTCGCCTGATGAAGTGAAGATCGATGTCGGCGGCAACGGACGCCGCGCCAGCCTGATCGCCTCGGGCGAGGAGGTCAGCATCGGCGCGGTCGAGAAGATGTCGAAGTCGAAGCGCAACACCGTCGACCCCGACGACATCATCGGCAGCTACGGCGCCGACACCGCGCGCTGGTTCATGCTGTCGGATTCGCCACCGGACCGCGACGTGATCTGGAGCGAGGAAGGCGTGCAGGGCGCGTCGCGTTTCATGCAGCGGCTGTGGCGGCTGGTCAACGAATCGGCGGAG
>JBQCIZ010000032.1:0-3740 GCA_051953235.1 Nitrobacter sp.
CGTAGCCGTAGACGTGATCGAGCGCCTTCTCGGCGGGAATCCGCAGGCCTCCGCTCTTCAGCGCGACGATCAGTTCGACCTCGTGATGGAAGTCCTTGGTCAGCGGCGGATAGGGAATCGTCGCGCCGTCCTGCACGATCATGTCGGCGTGCTTGCCGAAGAAGAACGGCGGGGCGCGCTCGTCATTGCCCATCTCGCGGATGTGCTCGAGATAGTTGCGGCCGACGCACCAGATGCGGCGGACTGGAAAGGATTTGCCTTCGCCTGCGACCGGAATCGCGGCCTGGGGCGGCGGTGGAATCACAAAGGACGTTGCGCTCATGGGCGGCTCTCCGGCGGTTTATCTGCGGCTGTGCGCTGGAATGGCGGTGGGGACACGGCAGGTGGGGTTGGATGATCCAGACCTTACGCGGTTGCACTGACAGGGGCCAGAGCCAGCGGCGTTAGATCACGATGCTGTAACCGGAAAAACGACGCGTAGCGTCCACCGCGCCGCAGCAAGTCGTCGTGGCGGCCGCGCTCGACGATCTCGCCGTTCTCGACCACGAGGATCGCGTCGGCATGCATGATGGTGTGCAGGCGGTGTGCGATGACGATGGTGGTGCGGTTCTGGCAGAGATGCTCGATCGCTTCCTGCACCTGCTTTTCAGATTCCGAATCCAGCGCGGCGGTGGCCTCGTCCAGCAGGATGATCGGTGCGTCCTTGATCAGCGCGCGGGCGACGGCGACGCGCTGGCGCTGGCCCCCCGAAAGCTGCGTCCCGTGTTCGCCGACCGGCGTGTCATAGCCGAGCGGAAAGCCCATGATGAAGTCGTGGGCGCAAGCGGCCTTGGCGGCGACGACGATCTCGTCCTCGCTGGCTCCCGGGCGGCCGAAGGCAATGTTCTCGCGGATAGTGGCGCGGAACAGGTAGACGTCCTGGCCGACATAGGCAGTTTGCTGACGGAGCGAATGCCGCGAGACGTTGGCAATGACCTGTCCGTCGATCAGGATGTCGCCTTGCGTGACTTCGTAGAGCCGCAGCAGCAGCGCCAGCACGGTGGACTTGCCTCCGCCGGACGGGCCGACCAGTGCGGTCATCTTGCCGGGTTCGGCGACGAAGCTCATATGGTTCAGAACGGGCTCGTCCGGACGATAGGCGAACGAGACATCGCGCAGTTCGACACGGGCCTCGGACAGTTTCAGCGCCGGCTTGTTGCTGTCGTCGGGTTCGCTGGCCGGGCTATCGACGATTTCCAGAAGTTTTCGCGCACCGATCAGATTGCTGTTGAGCTCGATGTTGAGGCGCGCAAGGCGCTTGGCCGGTTCGTAGGCCAGCAGGAACGCGGTGAGGAACGAGAAGAACTGGCCGGGCATCGCGCCCATCGCGACGACGCGGTAGCCGCCATACATCAGCCCCCCGGCGATGGCGAAGCCGCCCAGGGTTTCCATCAGCGGGCTCGAGCGGTTCGAGACCTTCGCCATCTTGTTGTTGGTGCGTTCGACCGCGCTGATGCTGGCGTCGATCCGCTCGCGCATGGTCTGTTCGAGCGTGAATGCCTTCACGGTGCGGATGCCCTGCAGCGATTCCTGCATGGTCTCCATGATGTCGGTGGTGCCGCTGAACTGGTTGTGAGCGAGCCCCTTGATGCGCTTCACGAGCTTGCGCAGCACCAGCATCGCCGGCGGCGCGACGAGCAGACCGAACAGCGCCATGTAAGGGTCCTGCGTCACCATCACGGCGATCAGCCCGATCAGCGAGAGCAGATCGCGGCCGACGGCATTGATCAGCAGGGAGAGCACCTGCGTGACGGAGGTAGCGCCGGCGGTCAGCCGCGCCAGAAACTCCGACGAATGCCGTTCCGAAAAGAAGCCGATGCTTTCGTTCATCAGCTTGGCGAACAGGCGGCGCTGATTGTTGGCGAGGATCGCGTTGCTGATCTGCGACAGGATCACCGAATGGCCGTAGGTGGCGATGCCCTTGATCGTGAAGATCACGACTGTTGCCAGGGACAGGATGGCGATGCCGCGCACGTTCTTGTCGACATAGGCCTGATTGATGACCTGGCCGAGCAGATACGCGGAACCCGCGGTGGTCCCGGCTGCGACGGCCATCAGCGTGAACGCGGCGAGATAGCGCCGCCAGTAGGTCCGGCCCTGTTCAAGGATCAGGCGGCGGATCAGGATGGCCGCCCCATAAGGGTCGTCAGTAATTTTTTTCGGAAGTTCGGTCATCGCGTTCCATTGACGCCGCGTGGCGGTTATCGCCTGCGCGTCAGGGTTGTTGCGAAAGCTACCGATTCAATGCCCGCAATAGCTGGCTTTTTCAAGCCCAAACCGGGTTTTTGCCCGGTTTATCAGGCCGATGCTGCGAGAGCGCCCATGGCGTGGCGCTGCGCCAGCTTTTCTTCCCAGGCGAGCGCGTGCGCGGCGATGGTTGCGAGGTCGTCGTATTGCGGCGTCCAGTCGAGCGCCGCACGAATGCGGCTCGTGTCCGCGATCATCGTCATGATGTCGCCAGCGCGGCGATCGGAATACTGAACCGCAAAGTTGCGCCCGGACACACGGCGCACGGCTTCGATTGTTTCCAGAACCGAGTAGCCGCGCCCGTAGCCGCAATTGAGCGTCGTCGAAGGTCCATCATTTCGCAGATACGTCAGCGCGGCGCGATGCGCCTGCGCGAGATCGCTGACATGGATGAAGTCGCGAATGCAGCTTCCGTCCGGCGTCGGATAGTCGGTGCCGAACACGTCGATCTTGGCGCGTTGCCCGGTCGCGGCTTCAACGGCAACCTTCAACAGATGGGTAGCGCCCGCAGTGGACAGGCCGATCCGTGCCTGGGGGTCCGCGCCCGCGACATTGAAGTAGCGCAGTACGACGTAGCTCATGTCGTGCGCGGTCGCGACGTCGTGCAACATGATCTCGGTCATCAATTTCGATGACCCGTAGGGCGAGAGCGGCCGGGTCGGCGCGTCTTCCGAGACGGGCATGCTGTCCGGATTGCCATAGACAGCGGCCGTGGAGGAGAAGATGAAACGGTTGACGCCGGATTTGATAGCCGCATTGAGCAGGCTGCGCGTCGTCATGGTGTTGTTGCGATAGTAGGCGAGCGGATCGCGCAGCGACTCCGGCACCACGACCGAGCCTGCAAAATGGATGATGCTCTCGACGCCGTGCTGGGCGACGACGTTCTCGACGAGACTTTCATCGCCGGCATCACCGATGAACAGCGGCACGCCTTCCGGCAGCGCCGATGAGAAGCCGGTGGACAGGTTGTCGATCACGACGACGTTTTCGCTGGCCTCCGCCAGCACGAGAACCATATGGCTGCCGATATAGCCGGCACCACCGGTAACGAGCACGGTCATGCGTTCACCTTCCACGAATGATGGCCGCGACGCTATCCCGTGCACCGTGAAGAGGGGGTTTCGCACAAGGCGAACTGGCCACTATGCTTAATGTTGCGTATAGGACATCCGCGAAAGGGAGCGTACGGGTGTCTGCCGACAACGAAACTGCGCGAGATCTGCAGCTTATCGTGGCCAATCTGCACTGGCGCTACTCTGGCGTCACGGCGACCAGCCGGATGGTGACGCCGCGGCTGGCGAAAATGTTCCGCACGGTCTGGTTCGGTCCCGATGCGCCCGATGGCGTCACGCGCCTGCGTTTTCTCGGCCTTCTGAAATTGCGGCGGCAGCAAACGCCTCTCATCTGGCACGCGCGACGCAACAACGACATGATGGCCGGCGTCTTGCTGAAAG
>JBQCIZ010000033.1:0-8090 GCA_051953235.1 Nitrobacter sp.
CCGGGCGGCGGCGTCGCCCTGCTCCGCGCCTCCGAGCAGCTCAAGCGCATCAAGACCCAGAACGACGACCAGAAGACCGGCGTCGAGATCGTGCGCAAGGCGCTCTCCGCGCCGGCCCGCCAGATCGCCATCAACGCGGGCGAAGACGGCAGCGTCATCGTCGGCAAGGTGCTCGAGAAGGATCAGTATTCGTACGGCTTCGACTCGCAGACCGGCGAATACGGCAACCTCGTCTCCAAGGGCATCATCGACCCGACCAAGGTCGTGCGTGCGGCGATCCAGAACGCGGCGTCAGTCGCGGCGCTGCTGATCACCACCGAGGCGATGGTCGCCGAGCTGCCGAAGAAGAACGCCGGCGGCCCCGCGATGCCTCCGGGCGGCGGCATGGGCGGCATGGATTTCTGATCCACGCGTCCTGCACGAATACAAACACGAAAGCCCGGCGGAAACGCCGGGCTTTTTCTTTCGTCATTGCCGGACTTGATCCGGCAATCCATCTTCTTCGAAGATCGATGGATACGCTGGCCCAGGCCCGGCCCGCTCAGCGCGCGACGAGATGAGCGCGCGTGGGCGATGGGCTGAATCCCTCGGCGAAATACTGCGTTTCCCTCTCCACCAGCCCGTCGTGAAATTCCATGATGCTGACCGCGTAGGACGGTATCCCGTCATAGGTCAGCACGAACTCGGTGATCCAGAGGTCGCCGCCGCCGATCGTGCGCCGCACCGCGAAGCGTTTCTTGTTCGGCTGAACGAACCGGCTCTCCTGTATGTTGCGCCGGCCGAGGATCCGCTCGCCCGATTGCGGATATTCGAGCACGGCATCCTCGCGATAGATGTCATGCTCGGTCTCGAAATCGCTCGCGTCCGAAGCGTCCCAGTGACGCTTGAGCGCCGCCCGCACGGTTTGATCGTCCATCGCAATCTCCCGCCTGTCGCGCGATCCATCGCCCGCCTCGCGCCTCCGGCAAAATATCTCAAACCCGCGGCCGCTGCCACGCAACGAAAGGCCCGGCCGACCCATCCGGCGACCAGGCTCGCGCTCCGACATGACGTCTATGGAATCCGGCTAGTCCCGCGCGGGCGAGAGCTGAGGTTTATCGCGCCAGCGGTTCAGGATCATCAGCGTGCCCCACGATCCCAGCACCGAGACGGCCATGACACCGGCCAGCGAGACGGCCATGACCGCTCCGCCGGAAGCCGCAAGCGACGACCCTTCCGCAAACGGCATGAGGATCGCAACCATCAGAAGGCCGCCGAGCTGGGCCGCCACGAACGTCGCGACGAACGAGGAGACGATGTTGACGATCCATCCCAGCAAGCCCCGCCGTTTCGTCCAGGCTTCAAAGATCGCGATCGCCAGCGTCGCGGCGAAAAAGGCAAACGCGATCGTCATCGGTCCGCCGACGCTCGACAGCGGAATCGCGCCCGTAAGGTGAAGCAGCAACACGCCGGCGACGGCGACGAGCAGGATGATGGGCATGAGGGTCGTTTCCCGGTTCTCTGACATGAGTATCCGCATGGGTCTGCCGACAGGCGTTGCAGGTTCAGCCGGTTGCCGCGCGACAGGATGCCGCTGTCGCCGAGCGGCGGCATGGTCGAACGTGTTGTTTCGTCATCCACGTCTTCCCGGCATGCTCAGAAAATCCCAGCCACTAGTGTGCTCTTGCTAGCATTTTATAGTATTGATGCAGAGTGTCGTCCATTTCAGGATCTAGTATTTTAGTAGCCGCCTGTCTCATATGATCTACGGCCTCTTCTAGAATATATCTGCTTTCTCCATGCCTCATCATCTCGACCGCCACATCGCAAAGAACTCGATATGAATGCTTATCCATTTTATGAGCATCGATATTGCGCATTGCCTGCTCATAGGCGCGGCGAAGCATCGCCAATCGATCGCTCCCAGATATTCCTTTTGTCGTTCGTGCCCTTAAAACAAGAAGTCGTACTTTAAAACGAGCAATCGGACCGTCAGAACCAACTGACGCTTCAGCATTTCTAATTGAGATTTCAGCCTGATCAGGATCGCTATCGATAATATATTCTCGAATTAAACGATGCCAAGGAATCCGTTCACCAGGAGCGATGGAAATCAAATTTCTATAAAGTTTTTTTCGAAGAGTGCTGTCTCCTATCCTTCCGATACCGTACTCGGTGTCGCATAGCGCCCGAATGCTTTGAAGTTCAACAGGCTCAGCGGGATTTAGGTTATCAATTACAGTCTCAAAAAGATGGCACAGATCGTCTAGGCTAGAAAATTTATAGTCAGTGATTTTACGTGCGATTACTAAATGTCTTGTTGACCAACCAAATATGCCAGCGCTGGCTCGAATATCATACTCGTCAACGATTCCCGTTAAACCATCGAGAATCGCTCCGATTTGCCCGGGATTAATTTTCAACATTCTAATTATTAACTGACGATGAGCCTTTGTGCCGATTGCTTCAATAGCTGCAACGAACCGATAGTAGTCTTGCAAAATGGAAGCTAGCGCGTCGTATTCTTGCAGAAGAATGGTATCCAAGCTTTCGTTAGCAAAGATATTCTTCAAACACACAAACATATCAGCGCTGCACTTCTGACGTAGCGCATTAAACTTCTTCTCGCGCCGCTCTTTTCTAAAAGAAGGATCAACAAGCTCTTCTATTTTTTTATTGTGCTCGACGAGATTGAGAAGCGAGTGGATTTCCGAATCTTGCAACGTCGATAGCTCAATTACTGAACCACGTACTGAGAAGTTTGGACTTTTGAGACGCGGCGCCCACTGCGCCGAGTTAGCAGTCACAACAATACTGAGCGCGGAATTATCGATATCTGAAATGTGATCGAGCAGCGCGTTTGTCGCACGCATAAAATGCGTGCACTCATCAAGAAAAAGAACTCCGCGCTTTCCTGATTCACGTAGATTGGCTTCAACACCTATCCAGTTCTGATACTGGAACGAAAAATCTGGACGGTGCTCCCAAGCATAGATTCCTTTTTCGTGGAGCTTCATTAATAATTGTCGAGCGAATGTGGTTTTTCCAACACCTGCAGCTCCTGTAATGGCTACAGCAGGCAACCTGTCATCAACAATACGGCGTAGTATTTCCGTTTCCTGAGAGCGCTGAAATGTGACGTTCGCTCGAATATCTGCATAGCCGGCAGGCCCTCCATTGAACATCCTTACGATATTTGCTGGAGCAAGCGCTTTGGACGAAACTTCTTCGACAGCGCTAACAAGCCTCAGCGGGAGTAACGCTTCGGTCTGAATTTTTTCAATAGCCAGCTTGTCTTGTACAACTTCTGCAAAGGAATGAACGAACTGATCTATCCCCCCGAATACAATGCGAGCCCCGCGATCTTCAAGAAGCGGCGCGCGCAGATCGTCTTGATCATAAACCAAGACAAAAACTTGCCCAGTTGAGCCCTCTTGCTTCGCATTAAGAACACGGCGGACTAAGTCGTGGAGATGGCGATCCTTCAAGGACTGGCCAATTATAAGCGCGTCCTTGGTCAGTAGAGCAGCTTGCAACAATGCAAACATAGACTGTCTATACTTTTCATGCTGCTCATAGTCGTCTTCGGTAAGAATCATAGACGCTTTATCACCAAATGCAGCGTCTTGAGTAATGCAGCCATGAATTTTATAGAGCCGCTGCTCAGTGTTGTTTTCTTTATTGGTAAAGTCGTAATTTGATCGGATAGCAGTCAACGGAATCGAATTTTGAGCAAAAGCTTTTTCTAGCAGTTGATCAAAATTCGTCGTGAATAGTTGGTGCCAACCCAATTTCGGCAGTCCCAACAATCCGCCAGCAGGCTTCAATGGTGACAGCGCAGCCCTAATCACATCTACGACAGGGCGCCGAGAAAGTCGGCGCACAAGGATGCTTGCTGTTTCTGTAAGGTCATCACTTTGTGCGCTTACCTTTGCTGCTTTCTCCCATAAGCGAGTAGCTAATTCGCTTCCCGTCGGAGCCCCGGAAGGAACAGAAGCTCCCGCACCGAGCAAAAGCACCGTGTTTGCAGGCTCGATAAGATTGCGAAGTTCCCCTAATTTGATCGACATCACATACCCCTACCAAAACGTGTAATATTTTCATTCTCGCGCAAATGACACAACTCCTCGCTGACACAAGGCACATTGATAAAAAGTTGACTCTTGTTTTTTAAGGTATATATTCCTATTCATCCCGTCCCACTCATGAGGGGCGGCTCGCGATCGTCACGATACGCGGGGCGGGATGCGGTGGACGCGGCAGCGTCAGGCCGGAGCAAAAGTCTGGGGCGCAAGCCCGGAGCGCGGACGGTTTCCTCCCTGGAGGGCCGTTCAGACTCCGGAGGCGCGTGAGAGACTGGCGCCGAGGCTGACGACCACGCTGTGCGATGCGGCCGGGGCGGAGATGCGCCCCACTGACATCGCTTCGCGCGTCGGCCCAAGTCGCGTGCTCCCGGCGCGATGCCTCGCGCCATAGCATGGCACGGTCCGCAACGCTTTCTTAGCGGAAGGCCGCGCCGCCCGGTCCACGACAACGGTGGGTATCAAAGGACCTCCCACCGGGGGACATGCGAAGCAAGCCGAAAAAACCCCCGCGTGCGGAACGCCGGATGATCCGGTGCTTTCGTGGTGACCAAAACTCGTGTGTCCAAACTCAACCCATGCACACGAGGCTGCGGACGCATCCCGCGTCCGGCGTTCCGCGCGCCCTCTTTTTTGGGGGCGCGAATGAGGAACACCTCACGCGCGCAGGCGCTGGAGGAAATACGCACCCGCGGGCTGTTGCCCGTTGGTGCCAGACAAGACTCCGGCGCCCCCGCGCCGTTCAACAACAGGGGCTATGATGCATGCCCCCGAAAAGTGTGCAGCGGTTTTCGGGCAAGGGCATGCGCAAAATGGATGTCTGGAGCGGGTCGAGCGTCGTGGCCTCAGGTGCTGACCGCCACCATGGCCGGAACGATCGCCGTATGCGCGACCGCGCCGGCAACAAGATAGGCGAAGCCGAGCAGGATCAGGAAGCCGATGAAGAACAGCGCGAAGAAGATCATCGACAGCCGCTTTGCAAAGCCGGAAATGCCGGTGAAGCCGAGCGCTCCCGCGACCAGCGAAATGACGAGACAGATGATCGCCCAGCGCAGCACATTGGCCTCCGCAAAATAATCCTGCCGGATCAACCGCAGGCCCGGCGGTTGGTTCCCGATGGCCGATTGCAGGGGGCAGGCCGGCATTGTATGGGGTGACGGCACCGTTGCGGCCGCCATGCGCGGCTTACGGCGGGGCCTGTAGCTCAATGGTTAGAGCCGGCCGCTCATAACGGTCTGGTTGCAGGTTCGAGTCCTGCCGGGCCCACCACGTATTTTCGATTTTAGCCAGACTTTTACGGGAGGCGTCAAAGCCCCCGCATTCGGCGGCATTTTACAACGCTGACTTCTGTCTCCGCGAGGCGTGGCTTCGGGTGACCCGGGGTTCAGCCTCGCTGTCTCAGGCAAAGCAAAACGCGTTTCCTCCGAAATGGGGAGGACATGGCAAGAGACTGGTTCGAGTCTTGTACGCGAAGCTTACACTGGCCCGAAAGCGGCGTCTATATAGCGTGGAAGCGTTACAGTCGCGCAGGATCAAAGCCACAGCATTGGTTACGGGCTGCGGCAGGATCATTGCATTGGAGGCGGACACTCGGGGGTTGAAAGAACTCTAATTCAGGCATTACGAGCACATGTCATCAATCGAGATACGAAAAGCCTGAAGGCCAATTGATAAAGTTTTGGCGTAACGCTTATCAGTCGCATAGAGGAATGCCTTCTGGGATCGGTCTATGACCGTCTAGTTTTGACCAAGCCTAGGGCAGTCAGAACAACATGCCTTCCTTGTCAATCTGACGTTTAAAACTGTCACGAACGTGATCGTTCCGGACGTTTGACTCCCCGAGAGGGTCGGGTCGCAAATGCCATCATCTCCGCAACGAAGAAATCACGCAAATTTTCTTTGTTAAAAGTGAGAATCTGATGACGTGACAGCGGCTTTCAGAAAATGATTCTCGCGCTGAAAATGCAGAGAAGAAACGAAACGTTCTCCTCCTGCAGTTCGAAACAAACGTGACGCTGTCTGCAGAATTTCAGCGGCTGCATTGTTATTTTTTCGCCGGTATCGACACGCGGCCGTTTGCTGCACATCATCCTCCCGTCGATCTGCTCGATACGGATTCGCTGATCGGGAAATCGCGCAGGAGTTGTTGAATGAACCGCAGAAATTTTCTGATGATATCCGAGGAGCGATCGTTGCCGCGATGCAAGTTCGCGTGCGGTCATCAGTGCGCACTGCGTGATGCAGCAGGGTGTTGCTGCGGATTTCCTGAGATTAGCGTGATCGCGCAACAATAGATGCCTTCGGCATCACCCATCCCAGACAAACCAACGTTTCCAATCTCACAACTTCAATGGAGAATTTTATATGCGTTCGTTTGAACGATTGATGACGGCTGCCGTCCTGTCGATAAGCATCGTCGCGGCATCGGTCGGAGCCTCCTATGGGCAGGACAAGGTTGTCCGCATCGGCTACCAGAAATACGGCAAGCTGGTGCTGCTGAAAGGCAGCGGCACGCTCGAGGAAAAACTCAAGCCGCTCGGTTACAAGGTCTCGTGGACCGAATTTCCGTCGGGGCCGCCATTGCTCGAGGCGCTGAATGTCGGTGCGATCGATTTCGGCATCGCCGGTGAAACGCCGCCGATCTTCGCCCAGACCGCCGGCGCGCCTTTGGTCTATCTGGCTTACGATCCGCCGGCGCCGCAAGGCGAGGCGATCCTCGTCCCCAAGGATAGCCCGCTCAAGACGGTTGCGGATCTGAAGGGCAAGAAGGTCGCGCTCAACAAGGGTTCGAACGTTCACTATCTCCTGGTTCGCGCGCTCGAACACGCCGGGCTGAAATATACGGATATCAAAACCCAGTTCCTCGCGCCGTCGGACGCGCTCGCGGCCTTCTCGCGGGGAGCGGTGGATGCCTGGGTGATCTGGGATCCGTACGAGGCCGCGGCGGAGGCTTCGACGGGAGCGCGCATCCTCGCCGATGGCACCGGCCTGGTCTCCAATTACCAGTTCTATTTTTCGTCAAAGGACTTTCTCTCGCACAATCCGCGCGCCGTCGATGTGACGCTCGAAGCGCTGACGGACGTCGACGAATGGACCAAGAACAACATCGACAAGGTGGCTGAACTGCTCAGCCCATCGGTCGGTTTGCCGGCGCCCGTGCTCGCGCGTTCGTTGAAACGGGAGTCCTACGGCATCAAGCCGATCTCCGACGATGTCATCGCAAGCCAGCAGAAGATCGCCGACACCTTCCTCGGGCTCGGCCTTCTTCCGAAATCCATCAAGGTATCAGACGCACAGCGCAAGCCGGGATCCTGAGTCATGTCGAAATCCGCATCTCTTTCCGCAAACATCCTCTGGTTCCTGCCGACGCACGGTGACGGCCGATATCTCGGCACCACCACCGGCGGCCGCGAGGTGAATTTCCACTATCTGCGCCAGATCGCGCAGGCGGCGGATCAGCTCGGCTATTACGGCGTGCTGCTGCCGACCGGGCGGAGCTGCGAGGACTCCTGGGTGGTGGCGTCCGCTGTCGCGCCCTGGACCGAACAGTTGCGTTATCTCGTCGCCGTGCGGCCCGGCCTGCAATCGCCAACGGTCGCGGCGCGCATGACGGCCACGCTCGATCGCATCTCGAATGGACGGCTGCTGGTCAATGTCGTGACCGGCGGCGATCCGGTCGAGAACAAGGGCGACGGCATCTTTCTACCCCACGATGCGCGTTACGAGGTAACGCGCGAATTCCTGAACGTCTATCGCGCGCTGCTGGCGGGTGAAACGGTCAATGTCGAGGGCAAGCACATCCGCATCGAGGACGGCAAGCTCTTGTTCCACCCCGTGCAGTCGCCGCGGCCTCAGCTCTATTTCGGCGGCTCATCGGATGCAGGCATCGATGTTGCCGTCGACACCGTCGACAAATATCTCACCTGGGGCGAGCCGCCGGCTCAGGTCGCCGAGAAGATCTCGAAGGTGAGGGACCTAGCGAGTGCGCGCGGCCGCAAGCTCTCCTTCGGCATCCGTCTTCACGTGATC
>JBQCIZ010000034.1:0-4421 GCA_051953235.1 Nitrobacter sp.
GCATTGACGATAGCGCGGAATTTCGTCGGCGCCGTCAGACCGGGCAGCAAGGCCGCAGCGGAACGCGACGGCACCGCCATCACAATGGCATCCTCCGGTCCGAGCGCGACGGTCTGGTCGCCCAGCGAGAGCGCCGTCACCAGGCCATCCGTCATGGTGAGCTGCCGCGCTTCGTGCCCGATATCGACACTGCCGCCCCTTGCGCGAATGTAATCGATCGCCGGCTCGATCAGCACCGAGCTTAGCCCGTCGCGCGCAATCAGCGGGCGGCATGCCTGGCCGCCTGCAAGCAGGGTCTCGCGAATGATCGCGCCGGCAAGGCCGGCCGATCCGTCGGGTGGATCGATGTTGAGCGCAGCCAGAAGCAGCGGATGCACCAGCCGCTTGTAGAGCACGCCGTCGCATTTGATGACGTCGCCGACCCGTGTACCGGGCTTCGCCCAGGTCAGCGGCGCAAGCCCGAAATAATCGGCTGGCGACGTATCGGGCACACGACGGTTGCGGTCGAACACCCAGAACGGGACGCGGCCATCGTTGATCTGCAGCGTCCAGCGCTTGCCGGCAGGGAGATCGACGAACGGAAATTCGGCCTTCGGCGGCCCTTGCAACCCGGCTTCATTGCCGATCATGCGCGCATAAGCCAGCACACTATGATTGCCTGACAGAATCAGATGGTTGCCGTTGTCGATGGTCAGTCCGGTCGCGCCGTCGAAATAGGAACGGCAGCGCCCGCCGACCTGTTGCGTCGCTTCGTGCACGCGCACCAGATAGCCGGCGTCGGCCAGCCGCACGCCTGCAGAAAGGCCGGAAATCCCGGCGCCGATGATATGAACGGTCTTTTGCATCAGATGAACGCGTACCGGATAAGAATGGCGATCTTCGCCGCCTTGCTCAGGCGAACGGGTTCGCGCGGCGGCTGAAAGCCGCGTTGCTCCAACAGATCAAGGATGGCGCGATAGTATTTCGACATGATGCGCGGCGCCCGCACCGCCCGTCGCGAATTTCGTTTCATGATCTCGTCCGACGTCATGAAATGCGTCTGCGCCCGCTTCACGAGCGGCATGCAGACCCGTGGCAATGCAGGATTTGCCAATACCGCCGCGATGTCAAAATTGGTGATGCCGGCGTGCAGGAGACCTTCCTGCGGCAGATAGAGCCGGCCGATCGCAGCATCTTCGTCGAGGTCGCGCAGGATATTGGTCAGTTGCAGCGCGCGGCCGAGATGATGCGCCAGCAAAATACCGTCCTGCTCGGGCAACCCGAACACGCGGACCGACAGCCGCCCGACTGCGCTGGCGACACGATCGCAATAAAGGTCGAGCGTGGCGTCGTCGGGCGCGCGGATATCCGCCGGCACGTCCATTTCCATGCCATCGATGATGGCAAGAAAATCCTCGCGGCGCAGGCCGAATTTCTTCACCGAGACGGCGGTGTCGCGCAGCCGTTCCGGCGGCTGCCCCCGATAGAGCGCCTCGATATCGTCGCGCCACTGCTGCAGCGCGGCCAGCCGTTCCTCGCGCGGCCCATCGGAATCCGCGATATCGTCGACATAACGGCAGAACGTGTAGATCTGAAACATCGCCTCGCGCTGCGCGCGCGGCAGAATGCGCATCGCGGCGTAGAATGAACTTCCGGACGCGGTGGCTCCGGAGCTGGCGTCGACCGTTGTTTCGATTGTCATGCGCCGGCCGCCGAATTCGACACAGGCTTGCGCCGCACCGAACGGCGCAGCATTTCCGCGGTGATGCCGGCCACGCTGTAGCCGAGCAATTGCAGCGGCTTCAGATGAACCGTCTCGCTCAGAGGATCGCGCTCCTTCAACAGCGCAACGATCCTGTCGGCGAACATCTGGATCACGGCGACCTCAAGGCCGAGCCGGACGTCCCTGATCTCGGCGGCGAGCGGCCGGCCCTCATCGAGCGTAGCTTCGGTGCGCGCAGCCAGCGCGTGCAAACATTGCAGAAGTTCCGGCGACGCCTTCTCGGCGCCGAGCATCTCGACCGACGCACCGGAGGCAGCCAGTGCATCGCGCGGCAGATAGACCCGATTGAGATTTTTGTAATCCTTGGCGCAGTCCTGAAGATGGTTGTTGATCTGCAGACCGGCGCACAGCGCATCGGACGCAGCCCAGGTCGAGGTGCTTTCGCCGTGGACATCCAGCATGAAACGCCCGACCGGCATCGCCGAGTAACGGCAATAATCGATCACGTCGTCCCAATTTTCGTAACGCAGTTTGGTGACGTCCATGCGGAACGCCTTGAGCAGATCGAGAGCGTGGCGCGGCGACCTCGACCGTTCGGCCAGC
Organism: Nitrobacter sp.; assembly: GCA_051953235.1. Lineage (GTDB taxonomy): Bacteria > Pseudomonadota > Alphaproteobacteria > Rhizobiales > Xanthobacteraceae > Nitrobacter. Next base: position 2,306 of record JBQCIZ010000034.1, read on the forward strand.
GCATTCCGCAAATTGACGGCTTCGGGCTGGCTGTCGCCCTGCCCTAACAGTTCGGCCTCGAATAGATCGAGCCAGGCGAGTTTGTCCTTGTCACCGAGGTCGGCGTGATCTGCAACGTCATCAGCGGTGCGGACAAAATTGTAGAATGCAAGAATCAGCGCCCGATGGCGCGGGTGAATGATCCACGACGCGACCGGGAAATTTTCGTCGCGGTGGGTCTTGCCGGATCGCAGTCGGTTCGCGGTGGGCATCGGGACAGGCTACATCGGTCTGGATTTGCAATGGCGTCTCGGCCGGCCGAGATACCGGCAGGCGCGGTCGCCGCGCCCCCCATATAGGGGAAACTGCGGGCTAAACCAATGCTATGTTTCGCCTTTTAGCCATGCGATCCGCCGTCGCACCGAGCCACGGGTGCGCGAATTTCAGCGGTCGCTGGGGGCCTATTGCCCGTGGCTCACCAGTACGGCATCGCAGGCCTTTGAAATCTTCGGCCGATTCTGTTGGAGGCAGGCCAGGATCGTGAAATCGCCCTGATCGATCACCTTACGGCAGAAGCGGGTGACATCTCGCGCGCACGCGCGCTGTTCCGCCTCGGTCCCGCTGTGTGGCTGCTGCTGAGCCTGAGCCACCGTGACGGTCGAACCGCATGCGAAAAGCAGGATAAGCGATGCAAAAATCTTCGACATTGTATTCCTTCATTCCAACGGCAGATTGAGTTCGATCCTGTATCAGGATGACTTGCCCTTATCAAAACAGCAGAGTCGACCGCATTGCGAGCCGATATCGATACCTCCACCGGAACAGATCGCAAGAGCACCTCGAAGATGCGCCCCTGACACCTGCTCCATCTTGTGCACGGCGGTCACCGAGCGCGACATGACCAACTCCTGGGCACATCGTTTGATCCCGGCATTCCCGCGCCAGTCAAAAGCACTGTCAAATGCGGCTAAATTTACGACGGCCCGCAAGGGAGTTACGGTTCATTCCAAAGTTTCACAAAACGACCGCTAACCGGCTGAAATATATCGATTAATATGCGAGCCACAATCCGCTGCACGTGTTCCATCGGCCGGTCTGCGACGCGCGTAGTTTGTGGTGCTTCAACTTTGATGTCACACCATCGTCGTGACGGGTCGAGGACATGGCGACACGATTCGCAGCGACGTAAGAGGGCGTCAACTATGCTACCGGCTTTGAACCTGGAACGATGCGGCAAGACTAAAGCCTTGATGCGGCGCGATAGGCCATTACCTAGAATATGATTTTTGATGGGAAAACCGGATATGAAACTGTTTGCCTCCCCGCTGCGGAAAACGATGATTGCGATCGGCCTTGTTGCAGGAATTGGACTGCCCGCCTCCGCGAGTTACGCCCAGTCCTCTCCGTTCGCCGGCTTCGCTGGAACCTGGTCGGGAAACGGCACGGTCTCGCTGTCCGACGGCTCGAAAGAGAACATCCGCTGCAAGGCGACCTACAAGGTCGACGGCACGGGCAAGGGGCTGAAGCAAAATCTGCGTTGCGCGAGCGACAGCTACAAGTTCGATCTGTCCAGCGATGTCGTGAGCGAAGGCGACGAAATCACCGGCAACTGGAGCGAATCCAGCCGCAACGTTTTCGGCTCCGTGCGTGGCCGCGCGGGTGGCGGCGAAATCCAGGTGTTCGTGGAAGCCGCGGGCTTTGCAGCCAATCTGACGCTGCGCGCGAACGGCAACAAGCAGTCGGTTTCCATTACGTCGAAGGGCGAAATCCGCGGCGTTTCCATCACGATGGTCCGCAGCTAGCTCTCGATTCAATTCGATTCAAATGATCATGCCCGGCCGCTTGCCGGGCATTTTTTGTCTGATCATCCAAACGTCTTCGACGCCCGGGTCCCCCGAGCGGACAATCCTATTTTGCGGGCTTCGCCTGACTGCCGCGCAACCGCTCGGCAAAGGTGATCAGCCACATTGCCGTCGGGCGCAGGATCAGGAAGTCGGCGACCAGCGCGGCAACCATCGCGAAAGCGCTGAGCCAGCCGAACAGGCGCAGCGACGGCAAATCGGAAAACACCGTCACCACCAGCCCGCACGCCAGCACCACCGTGGTGAGGATCAGCGCAGGCCCCATCAAGACGGTC
>JBQCIZ010000035.1:0-6581 GCA_051953235.1 Nitrobacter sp.
CCCGCCGTGAAGTGTGCGCGATCCGCATGCAGTTCGGGCGGAAAGCGGTCGCCATGCATCCCGAACACAAGGCCGAGCGATGCCGCGAACAGCTCGCGATCCGCCCAGGCGGCGATCATGTTCGCGGTGCCGGTTGTGCCCACGGGATAAAGACCCGGGTGCGGAAAGCGATGCTCCAGTTCGCGCAGGATGCATCGCGTGTCGCAAAAGACATCCGCGCCGATCTGCATCACGGGAATCCGGCGGTAGCCGCCGGTGAGTGCGGTCAGATCGGGTTTTGGCGCCGTGCGCGGTTGAACGACAGAGCGCCAGTGCAGCCCCTTGATCCCGAAAGCGGTGCGGATTTTTTCCGCGAATGGCGAGCGTGGATAGTGATGCAGGATGACTTCATTTTCAGCCACAGGGATTTTCCGCGTTCAAGACGTGCCGCTCACAGGCGCGCATTCTGGCTGTCTTGATGCGAGATGCAAACCGGAATTGCGGCTGCTGGGACGTCAAGACGGTCAGGCGACGTTCAGCGTCTTGAAACGTTCCCGCAAGCCGTGGGCGCTTTCGGAAATCGCCGCGAGGTTGGTCGATATCTCGCTGACCGTCGTGCTCTGGGCGCCGATGGCCTGGCTTTCCGTCGTCATGCCGGCGTCGATTTCCTGCACCAGCTTGTGCGAACCCGTGACCTGCCGGATGGCATGATCGATCGCGGTCTGGATTTCGCTGGCCTGGCGCGTGACATCCTTGGTGGCATTTTCCGCCTCGGTGGCAAGCGCCTTGACCTCGTTGGCGACGACGCTGAACCCGCGCCCGTATTCGCCGCTGCGCGCCGCTTCGATCGCGGCATTCAGTGCCAGCAGCTTCGTCTTGCGCGATACGTCGGTGATGACCTTGACGAAGCTCTCGATCTGCCGCGTCGTTTCGCCGAGCTCGGCGAGATTTCGCGTCAGGGTCTCGATGCTCGATACGGTGTCGCGGCAGCGCTGCATATTGTCGAGATTGAGCGAAACGATGTTCTTGATGGTACCGTTGAGTTCTTCGGCCGCGCCCGCCAGGGATTTGAGATCGCTGGCGACCTCGACCTCGAAGGCGTTGAGCAACGGTTCGGAGACTTGCTGAAGCGCGGTGCGCGCTGCTGCGTTGTCATAGGCCGAAATCGCGTAGGAAATATCCAGAAAGAACATCCGGACGACGGCGCTGAGCGATGCCTTGACCGTCTGCGCCTGCGGCGTTTCACCGAGATGCTGATCGATCGCGAGCCCGAGGAATTTCTCAAGAATGACGGCGGAACTTGCAACGTAAAGATCGTTGCTGAGCAGGCACTTTTCGTGCGCGGTTCCGATCTTCTGGGCGAAGTCCTTGAAGGCCTTGTCCGGCGTGCCGTCGAAGAAACGTTGCCAATGCTTGAACTGGACGCCGTTAATATGAGCGACGAGTTGGCCGAGATCGATCTTGTCCCGTTCGCAGGTTTTCTCGATCATTTCCTTGAAGGGAGGAAACGAGAGAATGCGCCCGTAGAACGCGTTGATCACGTCCTCCTGGCCGTGCGTCATGTGTTGCTTGAGCGATTGCAGGCAGCCGGCATCTGCCGGGGTCAGCCCGACCAGCGCGGCGAGATCGATATCCATATCGAGCGTCCGTGTCCGAATGGTTCATTGGACGCCAGAATGGTAAACAACGGCTGAAACCGGTTGTGCGACCAAGGTCTATCAACCGGATGCCGGCAGAATCGAGAAGATCAGAGAGGCTTCATCGCCGTCACGCGGTCGACCATCTCGCCGCACAGGCCGAGATAGTTCGCGGGATCGCAGTGATGACGGATGGCATCCATGCCAATCGCCTCGACGATCTCGGGAATTTTCGCGAGGTTGTCGGCAAGGTCGCCGCCATGTTCGATCGCGGCGCGGCAGGCGTCGTAGACCACATCATGCGCGTGCTGGCGGCCGAGTTTTGGCGCCGCCGCCATCATGACGGCTTCCGCCACGATCAGGCCGTGGGTGAGGTCGAGATTGTCGCGCATCCGCTGCTCATGCACGACGAGTCCGGCCAGCATGAATTTGGCGTTGGAGAGCGACGACGCCGTGAGCAGAAAGCTCTCCGGCAGCGACACCCATTCGAGATGCCATGGTCCCGTGGCGCGTTCGAAGTCGTGGATCATGCCGTCGAGCATTGCGGCGACGTGCTGGCGCACCGCCTTGGCGGCGGCGAGCATCAGTTCGCTCGAAATCGGATTGCGTTTTTGCGGCATGGTGGACGAGGCTCCACGGCCGGGCGCGAACGGCTCCGAGATCTCTCCGAATTCGGTCGCCGACATCATCATGACGTCGCTGGCGATCTTGCCCAGCGTGCCGGTGATGAGCCCGAGCAGGGTCACGGCTTCGGCGATGCCGTCGCGCGCGACATGCCAGGTGATGGCGGGCTGATGCAGGCCGAGTTCCTCGCAGAACAGCTTTTGCATCTCGAGGCCGCCGCTGCCGATGGAAGCGAGGGTACCGGCGGCCCCGGAAAATTCGCCGACGAGGATACGCGGCAGCGCCTGGTCGACGCGTTCGATGTGCCGGTCGATCGAGGACAGCCACACCGCGGCCTTGTAGCCGAAGGTCACCGGCAGCGCCTGCTGCAGATGGGTGCGGCCCGCCATCGGCGTGTCTCGATACTTGCGCGCCATGGCAGCGAGGATGCCGCGCAGATCGCGCAAGTCGCGCGCCACGATGCCGAGCGCCGCGCGCAACTGCAGCACGTTGGCAGTGTCCATAATATCCTGAGTGGTTGCGCCCCAATGCACATAGCGGCCGGCGTCGCCCGCGGCTTCCGACAGTTGATGGACCAGCGGCAGGATCGGGTAGCCGACATTCTCGGTCTCGCGACGCAGCCTGTCGTAGTCGATGACGATCGTGCGCGACGCCGCATCGATCGCCTTTGCCGCATCAGCGGGAACCACGCCTATGCGCGCCTGTGCGCGGGCGAGCGCCGCTTCTGTTTCGAGATAGCGGCCGACCAGGGCTTCGTCCGAGAACACATCGCGCATCTCGGCGGTGCCGAACATGTCGCGGAACAGGCTTGAATCGAAAACGGTGGAAGCCATGGCAGAACTCCTGGGGACTTTCTCTTTTATGCCGTGCGCGGCCGGCGGCCCTCGATCGGATATTGCGGATCGTTGTATCCGGGCGTCGAGGAATGCCCGGTCACCACCAGCCGGTCGATCAGGGCTTCATCGTCTGCGGTGAATTTGTATTTGAGCGCCGGCAAATAATCGTCCCACTGTTCCTCGGTGCGCGGCCCGGCGACGACCGCATTGACGAGCGAATTGTTCAATACCCACGCGATCGCGAACTGGCCGGCAGTGATGCCGCGCTGCTCCGCGTGCTGCTTGATCTCCTGCGCGAGCTTCAGCGACTCCGGCCGCCACTCCGTCTGCATCATGCGGGTATCATGACGTCCGGCGCGGGTATCGTTGCCGGGCGCGACGTCGGGGCGATATTTGCCGGTGAGCACGCCGCGCGCCAGTGGGCTATAGGGCACGACACCGAGGCCGTAATAGCCGCACGCAGGCAGATGCTCGACCTCCGGCATCCGGTTCATTGCGTTGTAATAGGGCTGGCTGACGATCGGGCGATCGATACCGAGGCGGTCGCAGATATTGCAGATTTCTGCCACGCGCCACGCGCGATAGTTCGAAACGCCGAAGTAGCGCACCTTGCCCTGGCGGATCAGGTCGCCCATGGCCCGCACGGTTTCCTGTAACGGCGTCGCGTGGTCCTCCTTGTGCAGGTAGTAGATGTCGATGCAGTCGGTGCCGAGGCGTTTCAGGCTCTCTTCCGCTGCCTGCAGGACCCACTTGCGCGACAGGCCGCCACGATTCGGATCCTTGCCCATCGGGTTGGCGAGCTTGGTCGCGAGAATCCAGTGCTGCCGGTCGACACGGATGGCGCGGCCGACCACCTCTTCCGAGGCGCCGTTGGAATAAGCATCCGCGGTGTCGATGAAATTGACGCCGGCGTCGCGTGCCTTCGCGACGATCCGCGCCGAGGTCGGCTCGTCGGTGGCGCCGCCGAACATCATGGTGCCGAGGCACAGAGGTGAAATCTTCAAGCCGCTGCGGCCGAGTTGACGCGTATCCATGGAAGGGTCCCTCGCGAAGGCGAACGATAGAGTGAGCGGGCGACTGGCTGCTAATCGGCGGACCTGTCGCTGAAAATCCTGAACACGCCGCTCGCGGTGGCGACGCAACGTTCCGCGGCGGTGATTTCGGTCTGCATGAAGATCAGGCTGCGGGTCGCGCGCACCACGCGCGGCCGCGAGATCATGAGTTCGCCGATCCTCGCGGCGTCGATGAACTGGGTGTCGAATTGCACGGTCACCATTGCTGGATGACCCGTGACATAGCGGGCGGTCATGCCGCAGGTCCGGTCGGCGATGGTCATGACCACGCCACCCTGCACCACGTTGCGCCGGTTATGATGCTTGTCCTCGGTCAGCAGCGCATATTCGTAAGCGCGATCGACCGTTCGCTCCCACAGCGGGCCGACGTGACTGATGAACCCGGTGGCCTCGACCATGCGCCATCCTTGCGTCTTGAGGTCTTCGGCGGTCAAAGCAGCGGGTCCGGTCATTCCATGTCCTTGGGGTCGAATGCGTCAATTCGGGCGCAGTCTCAATATCCCGCGCAAGAATGCAATCGGTGAAATGGAATGGCGGCCTTGTGTTCCATGGCCCGCAACGCGGGGCAAGTCCCGGCCATCGGCCGTTTCCTCCGCCGCGCGGGTGTTGTAGGGACATCGCATGGACCATCCGTTCGACGAGACGACCCGCCAACAGATCAAGCAACGCAGCGCGGCCTTTGTCCGCGCTGATCCGCCCACTGCGGCATCGCCGTTGAAGCCGGCTGCGGTCGCCCTCGTGCTGGCCGCGGCGGATGTCCCTCGCGAGACGGCGTTTCTGCTGACGCTCCGGGCTGCGAGCCTGCGCGCGCATAGCAATCAGTGGGCGCTGCCCGGCGGCCGCTGCGACGCAGGCGAGACGCCGGTGATGGCCGCGCTGCGCGAGTTGCGGGAGGAATTGGGATTGTCGCTCAGTGAGGCAGACGTCCTCGGCACGCTTGACGATTATCCGACGCGCTCCGGCTATCTCGTCACGCCCGTTGTGATGTGGGCGGCCAACAGCACGCGGCTGGTGCCGAGTCCCGATGAGGTGGCCTCGGTGCATCGCATTGCGCTCTCGGACATCGCGGGCAAGGACGCGTTCGACTTCATCAGCATTCCCGAAAGCGATCGCAGCGTGATCCGCTTCCGCTATCGTGGCCAGCTCATCCATGCGCCGACGGCGGCGATGATCTATCAGTTCCGTGAGGTGCTCGCCGGCCGCGAGACCCGCGTTGCGGATCTCGAGCAGCCGGTATTCGCCTGGAAGTAGGCGCCGATTGGCGGCTGACATCGGCGGCGGGCTTGCTAAACAGGTCGGATGCGACGCCAAGCGATTCGCCGCTGCAACTCCGTCTTGATCTGCGCGCTGCTGCTCGCGCCACTGACGGCCGTTTCCTATGGCGTGGCCGCCGCGCCGGCTGGTGCACGGGCGCAGGCCGCGACCCCGGCCGCCATTGCCGAATATCGCCGCAAGCTGAAGGCGTATCAGGAGGCGCGCGCGGCCTACGAGGAAGATGCTGGCGCCTACTGGAACGCGATCGCCGAGAAGCGGCGCATCCGCAATGCCAAGCGGCGGGATCATCAGGCCGTTGCGCTCGACGACTATGTTCTCACGCAGCCGCCGGTCTATGAGGGACCGAAACGGCCGGTCAATCCTGAACCGGAAGAAAAGGAAGCTCCGCCGCATCCGCGCAAGTACATTCCGGTCGTCGCCGACCTGTTGAAGGCTGCGGCCGAGCAATTCCAGTTCGTGCCGCAGCGGCCGAAAACCGAAATGGATTTCAAACGCGCCTATGCGCAGGCGGCGCGGGCCTACGGCCTGACGAAAGAGCAGACGGTTCGGGTCTACTCGTTCGAGACCGGCGGCAATGGCAATCACGCCATGCAGTCGGGGCTCGAAAGCTCCCGGCCGGGCGCCCGCGCGATCTCGACCGCGATCGGTTACAACCAGTTGCTCACCACCAACAGCGTCGAACTCGTCGCCGAGCAGGGCCACGACATCCTGCGCGCGCTCAATGAAAAAGCTGCGCGGCTGTCGGGGCTGCCGCACGCCGCGATGGAGCGCAAGATCGCGGTGGTGAAGCGCATGGTGGCCTATGCGCGCTCGGTGCCGGACACCTGGAGCGCGCATGAAAAGCTCGCCGATACGGCCAAGGGCTGGGCGATCCATGCGCTGGTGCTGGATATCGATGTCGGCCCGTTGCTGCAGACCCACAAGCTTCTCACGTCCGTGATCTTCGCCCGTAACAAGGGTTACACGCGTCCGCTGACGGCAGCCGAACTGGAGATGATGAATCTCACCGGCGACGGCACCGGCCTCGACATGGTGACGATGCCGCAGAGGATGCGGGAGCAGGTGCCGACCGCGAATTTTTTCCAGCGGCGCGGGTATGAGCGAAATCCTGTGGCGATCCGTCACAACACGGTGGCGAAACTGCTGGCGGTCACGGA
>JBQCIZ010000036.1:0-11956 GCA_051953235.1 Nitrobacter sp.
GCTTGCCGCGACGCTGCGTCAGGCGGCTTGCGCGACGCGCAGCGCATCCGCAATCCAGCGATCAAGATCGGTGAGCGCCCGCGCGCTGATCGCCTGCTTTTTGGCGATCGTCTTCTCGTTGCCGCGCAGCCGCGTACCGTCTGGCTTTTTGGTCGGAGGATTGGCGAGCGGAGGAAACAATCCGAAATTGATGTTCATCGGCTGGAAGGAGCGCGGCCCGGCGTCGATGGTCTCGATATGACCGCCGGTGATGTGACCGAGCAGCGCGCCGAGCGCGGTGGTCGGCGGTGGCGGCGCGAGCACCTGCTTCCGCGCATCCGAAGCCGCATAGAGGCCGGCGATCAGGCCGATGCTCGCGGATTCCACATAGCCCTCGCAGCCCGTCATCTGTCCGGCGAAGCGCAGCCGCGGTTCGGCGCGCAGCCGCAACTGGGTGTCGAGCAGTTTTGGCGAATTCAGGAAGGTGTTGCGATGCAGACCGCCGAGACGGGCGAACTCCGCAGTCTCAAGGCCGGGAATGGTGCGGAAGACCCGGGTCTGCGCGCCGTGCTTCAGCTTGGTCTGGAAGCCGACCATGTTGTAGAGCGTGCCGAGCTTGTTGTCCTGACGCAGTTGGACGATCGCGTAGGGCTTGACCGTTGGATCGTGCGGATTGGTGAGGCCGACGGGTTTCATCGGGCCATGGCGCAGCGTTTCGCGGCCGCGTTCGGCCATTACCTCGATCGGCAGGCAGCCGTCGAAATACGGCGTGTTCGTTTCCCACTCCTTGAAGTCGACCTTTTCGCCTTCGATCAACGCCTCCACGAAGGCGTGGTACTGCGCTTCGGTCATCGGGCAGTTGATGTAGTCGGCGCCGGTGCCGCCGGGGCCAACCTTGTCGTAGCGGGACTGAAACCACGCCTTCGACATGTCGATGGAATCGCGATGCACGATCGGCGCAATGGCGTCGAAGAACGCCAGCGCCGATTCGTCGGTCAGCGCGCGGATTGCGTCGGCCAACGGCGCGGAGGTGAGGGGGCCGGTCGCGACGATGACGTTATGCCAGTCGGCCGGCGGCAGGCCGCCGATTTCGCCGCGGCGGATCTCGATTCGTGGATGATCGGCGAGGGCCTTTGTGACGGCCGCCGAAAAGCCGTCACGGTCCACCGCCAGGGCGCCGCCGGCAGGTACCTGGTTGGCGTCGGCGCTGCGCATGATCAGCGATCCCAGCCGGCGCATCTCGGCGTGCAGCAGCCCGACCGCATTATTGGCGGCGTCATCGGAACGGAACGAATTGGAGCAGACAAGTTCGGCAAGGCCGTCGGTGCGGTGCGCCTCGGTCATCCGGTCAGGACGCATCTCGTGCAACACCACCGGGACGCCCGCCTGGGCCACCTGCCAGGCAGCCTCCGAGCCGGCGAGGCCGGCACCGATGACGTGAACGGCGTCGCGAGAGGATTCGATCTCTTTCATGGCCGCAGGGGTAGCGTGTTTTCCGGCCAAGGGGAATCGGGTTTGCGCCAACTGAACCGCAGATACGACAACGCCCGCGCGAGGCGGGCGTTATCCGTTCAGGCAGTCGGCTGAAGTCGTTCAGCCGTTGTAGGCGCCCGCGGCGACGCGCGGAATATCCGAGCGATCGAGGCCGATATCAGCCAGTTCGCGATCGTTGAGCTGGGACAGCTCGTTGACGTTGCGCTGATACTCCCGGAACGCCTGGATCATGCGAATGAATGAGAGCAGCATGGGTAGTCTCCTTGTCTTTACGATTCAGCCCTTGGAGGACGGCCTCATCATTGAAGTGAATATAGGACACTATCTCGCGATGCAGCAGTTCAAATGTTGCGATGCAGCTAATCGAAATATGCATGGCACTGGCAAGAACTGATTAACCTTTCGCCGCAGATGCATCTGCCTAATCTTGAGCATTTCCAGGCAAAACCCGATCGGTAAGTCTCGATATCGACTCATTTTCGATGATTTTCGACGTGAACTCCAACGGAACCGCCGGGAGGCCGATGCGAGTGATATAGGAAAATTTCATGGCATTGCCATGTCTTTGTCGCATGGTGACAAATAATATGAATATATATTCATATTATACCTGCATACATAAAATCGCCGGTCTTGACCATGAGATCAGACCGGCGATTGAGGGAGAAAGGAAGGGTTCTGGCCGATTGCGCCCGCTATCGGAACAGTGAAGACGGGAAGTCGGCGGCGTAGCGGCGGACCTTGGGCGCGTCCGGCGGTTCGTGCGATGTCGGGACCGGCTCGATGGCCTTGCGGTAAAGATGCCACGTGGCGTGGCCGAGCAACGGGATCACAATGGCGAGCCCGAGGAAGAACGGGATCGACCCGAGCACCAGCAGGGCGGCGACGATCAAACCCCATTCCGCCGCAGCGACCGGGTTCTTCGCGACCACGCGCATTGACGTCACCATCGCATCGGTGACACCGGCGTGCCGGTCGAGCATCAGGGGGAACGACACGATGCTCATGCACAAGGCGAGGACGGCGAACAGGAATCCCACGCCGCAACCAATCACGATCAGATGCCAGCCTTCTGATGTCGTCAGCACACGATTGATGAAATCGGGAATCTCGGAGGCTGCGGCATTACCGAACGTGGAGATGTAAATCGCCTGCGCGGTTGCAATCCACACCACGAAGATGGCGAGCAGCAGTGTGCCGAGACCAAGCATTGCACCGAAGGATGGTGAGCGCAGAACGTGCGTCGCATGCCACGCCGATGCTTCCTGACCAAGTTCACGCCGATAGCTTAGTTCATAAAGTCCGAGCGCGGCGAACGGCCCGAGCAGCGCAAAGCCTGCAGCGAGCGGAAACAGCATCGGCAGAACCGAATAGCCCAGCGCAAGCCGCGCGAGCACGATACCCAGCACGGGATAGATCAGGCAGAGAATGATGGCGTGACTCGGCACCGCATTGAAATCCTCCCAGCCGAGGCGGAGCGCCTCATGCAGATCGGACAATTCGAGATGGCGAATGACGGGCGTGGCGCTGCCGGCCCCTGATTGCATTTCCGTGGTGACGGGAACGGGATAAGACGTGGCCATATACGTGTGTCTCCCTTTTGCGGTGACAAACCCTCCGCGCGAGCGGCGAGGTGCCCCTTCGGAAACGATCACGATCGAGCCAGACGCGAGTGCAAAGAACCTGGCCTTGCCGCGACCTGTTCACGGAGTCTAACGCCGATCAATGAATCGCGTTGCTCACGGTTCGGTGAATTTTGCGCGGCGGCTGCATTGCGTTGCGAAATACCGCTTGCATTTGAACGATGCCGCGCGGCGCGACAACGGGACAAATGCGACATTGTGATGTCGCGGCGATCGATCGATTCAAAAAAGCTGACAGGCCGCGTCACCCGTGCCGCATTGGCAAGCCAGGGGGAGGCGGCTAGTCTTTTTGCACGATCTGGCGGACCAGACGCGGAATCCGTTTGATCGGTGCAGTCTTAGTCATTTTGGGAGCGACACAATGAGCATATTTGGAAAGATCATGGGCGCCATCTTCGGGACCCACGCGGAAGCCGCTACGCCGGCACCAGCCCCCGCAGGCGGCGGAGCCCCGACGTCTGGGTCGGGCGTTGCACCGGCCGATAGCGTCGATGTCGCAGCCATTCTCGACAAGGCCGTCGCTGCCAAGAAGGAAAAGCTGGAATGGCGTACGTCGATCGTCGATCTGATGAAGGCGCTCGACATCGATTCCAGCCTGAGCGCGCGCAAGGAGCTCGCCAAGGATCTGAAATACACCGGCGACACCAATGATTCCGCGACCATGAATATCTGGCTGCACAAGCAGATCATGGGTCAGCTCGCGGCAAATGGCGGCAAGCTGCCGGCCGATATCAAACACTGATCCAATCGTTGCAAATCCGAAAAGGCCCGCATCGCGCGGGCCTTTTTTCTTGTCGCGTCTTGTCGTTTGCGCGCGATGCGTCGGCGCATTGCAGCGCAGCAGCGAAATCGTTGCGTTCGTAATACAAGACGCTGGCATGCCAAACGATGCGTTGCTATGGGAGACGCCGCAAAAACAAAAAGGAGACCTCTTCGATGCAGGCAATCGATCGCAGAACCATATTGGCCACCGGCGCGGCGGCGCTGGCCGGCGCCGTCGCCGATGTCGGCTCCGCCGATGCGAAGGCCAGTCAGAAGCCGATCTTTCCGCATGAACTGATCACGATTCCGATTGCCGGCGAGAGCGGCGTATTTCCGGTGCGGCGCATCTATTGCATCGGACGCAACTACGCGGCGCACGCGATCGAACGCGGCTCCGATCCCAATCGCGAGCCGCCGTTCTTTTTCCAGAAGCCGACCGACGCGATCCAGAACGTGCCGATTGGAAAAGTCGCGGATCATCCGTATCCGTCCCTGACGAAGAACTATCATCATGAGGTGGAGTTGGTGGCCGCGCTGAAGTCCGGCGGTACCAACATTCCGCCGGAGAAGGCGCTCGATCACGTCTACGGTTATGCGCTCGGCCTCGACATGACGCGCCGTGATTTGCAGAACGGCATGGCCGCGATGAAGAAGCCGTGGGAGATCGGCAAGAGTTTCGATCACGCGGCGGTGCTCGGACCGATTCATCCGGCGAGCAAGACCGGCCATTTCACCAAGGGCGCGATCTCGCTCGCGGTCAATGGCACGGTGCGGCAGAACTCCAATCTCGACAAGATGATCTGGAGCGTGGCCGAACAGATCGCAAAGCTGTCGGAAGCCTTTGAGCTGAAGGCCGGCGACATCATCTACTCGGGAACGCCGGAAAACGTCGGACCCGTGGTCAAGGGCGACGTGTTGCTGTGCAAGCTCGACGGCCTGCCGGATATGTCGATCCGGATCGTGTGAGCGATACGCTTGCTGAAGTGATGGCCTGATGCGAGCGTCAGGCCTGAAGGTCCTGAAGGTCGGCATCCTCCGGATGCTTGTCGAGATAGTCGACCACGAAACCGCAGCCAGCGACCACCTTCTGTCCGTCGGCGCGGATGAGAGCCAGCGTGCCTTTCACCAGTTCCGAGGCGATGCCACGACCGCGCAGCGCGCGCGGCGTCTCGGTGTGGGTGATGATGACCTTGCCCGGCGCGAGTCGATAGTTCGCGAAGGCGAGGCCGCCTTCGGCATCCAGCTCGAAACGGCTCAGGGCCTTGTTGTCGCGCACGGCGGTCATTTCTGGATCGATCCTGAATAACATATCGTGAGCGTGAGTTTCGCATGGGCGAGCCACGTCCGATAGGCGTGTAACTGCATGGCCGCATGGCCGGATATGAACAGTGCGGGCCAGGTTACTTCAGCAGATCCGCATAGTCGGGATGCTTTTCGATCCAGCCTTTGACGAACACGCATTGCGCGACGACCTTGAGCCCGTCGGCGCGGACCTGATCCAGCGCGCCTTTCACCAGCCGTGAGCCGACGCCTTGGCCGCCGAGCTCCGGCGGCACCTCGGTGTGAACGAAGGTGATGACGCCGTCGGCGAGCTTGTAGTAGGTCGCGGCGAGGTGGCCTTCGACCTCCAGTTCGTAGCGGTGCTTTTCGGTGTTGTTGACGACGTCGGACATTTGCAGGTTGCCTGTTTGGGAACTGGCCCAATACTGTCGGGGATCGGCGGCGAGGACAAGCATCAAAGCCGCAAGCGGGAGTGATCATGCCCGGACAGGAAATCGATGCGATCCGCGCGCTGCTCGGCGCCAAGCCGCGACCCGTCGGATGGGCGGAGCGGCGGGCGCGGATCGAGGAGGTCGGCGCGGCGTGGCCGGTCGCGGACGATATTGTACTTGAGCAAGCTGAATGCGGCGGCGTGCGCTGCGAATGGTCGCTGGCTCTCGGTAGCGATGATTCACGCGTTCTCGTTTTCTTTCATGGCGGCGGCTATTGTTCGGGCTCGATCGTCAGTCATCGCCGCATGGTGACGGAGGCGGGACGCGCGGCGCGGATGCGCACGCTTGCGGTCGATTATCGGCTCGCGCCGGAGCATCCGTTTCCGGCGGCGCATGAGGACGCGCTTGCGGTGTGGCGTTTCCTGCGGGCGCAAGGCATCGCTGCTAAGGACATCGCCGTGGGTGGTGACAGCGCGGGCGGCAATCTCACCATCGCGCTGATCAACCGGCTGCGTGACACTGGCGAAGACCTACCAGCCTGCGCATGGCTGGCCTCGCCCTGGACCGATCTCACCATGACCGGCGCCACGCTTGCCACGCGCGACGCGGTCGATCCGCTGATCCACAAGGGCTATCTGCTCGAACTCGCGCTCGCCTATGCACCGCCGCCGCGCGACCGCGCCGATCCCCTGATCTCGCCGCTGTTTGCGGACCTGCGCGGCTTTCCTCCGGTGCTGATCCAGGTCGGATCGGCGGAGACGCTGCTGTCGGACGCAACGCGCTTTGCCGAGGCTGCCGGAAGCGCGGATGCCGATGTCACGCTCGCGATCTGGCCGCACATGATCCACGCCTGGCCGATGTGGAACGCGCGGTTGAAAGCCGGGCGCGACGCGCTGGCGCAGGCTGGCGCTTTCATGCAGCGGCATGTGGGGCAGGCGAGCGCCTGACATTCGAAGGTCTCAGTACTTGAGCGACTCCGACAATAGTTTCCGGATCGACCACGGCTGGCCGTCGATCGCGCCCCTGATATCGTCGATCTTCCAGTGGCCGCCGTCGCGGACAAAATCATAACGCACGGTTTCGTCGGCCGCGTGCGGGCGCGGCGATGCGCCCTTGATGGTCACCGCCATCACGGCGGTGCCGGAATCCCTGGCCTCGGTCGCGACCGTGAAGGACTTGACCTCCGGGTCCTGCGAATTGGTGACGGGATCGAAGCCGGGCGGACCTTCGTCGCCCTTCGGCGTGTTGGCGTCGGCCTTCGCCCACAATGCGACGAGGTCTTTCGATAGATAGCGCGGGCGATCCTTCGCCTCGAGCCAGACGAACTGGCCGCCGCTGTCGCCCTTGCCGGCGCTGGCCCGCGTGTAGATCGCATTGACGATCGCGAGCGGATCGTTCGAGCCAGCGGATTGGGCTGAGGCGGGGAGGTTAGCGGCAAGCAGAGCGGCCCCGGACAGAACGAGCGTGCGTCGGGAGATCATGAAGAGCCTCGCTTTGGAAGGCATCTGGAAGGTCATGGCTGAACTACGGCGCGCGGGATCGGTTTGTTACGCCGGACGGTCTCCATTGGTGCTATGACATGCCGAATGGTTCGACACGGCATGGCCGGTGATTGCCGGTTTCGAAACGAGTTCATGCGCCCGACGAAATATGAAATCAGGAGATCGCCATGGCCAATGAAAAAGGCCCCAACGTCAAGAAGAAGCAGACCTGCAAGAACTGCGAGGGCAAGGGCCTCGTCAAGAAAGGCGACCGCGTGATGAAGTGCCAGCGCTGCAAGGGGACGGGCGTGAGGTGAGGCGCATGCGCCGCGCGTGGCGCCGGTCGCGGACATTTGCATCATAACGGAGAATCCTCTGAAGGCACTGCGCACGGATCGCGGCGGCAGCGTTGTGCACGTCGGCATAGCGCCTGACGGCAGAGCAGGGCAGCGCGCTGCGATTGCATCGCGCGATGAACCGCGCGCGATACCGTGTCATGAATCGTGCGCGGCTGCGCCAGTTCATCCAGCGTCGCTTCGATGCCGTCGAGAATTTTGTCGCGGATGCGCCGCGTGCGGTCATCGAGATCGTCGGGCTGCTGGCGGGCGGGCTGCATCGGATACGCGGTCATTGCAAAACCTCTGCCTTGGTTGAACGGAGCCTTGGTTGAAGGGGATTGCGTGGAGGTGCGCGGGCGCGCTTGCCGCACGAGGCGTGGGCAAGCGGCGGGCAAAAATCCCCTCAAAGGCGAGGGGGCGACGGCGCGCCAGGCGGCGCGAGGTCGTTTGTCTCTGCGCAGCCTCTTACGAAGCTGCGGCGCCATCAGGCGCGCCGTCCGGCGTGTTCACGATGGGGGCCGCGCTTTCGTCGACCGCCTTTGGTCTTGCCGGTCTCCACGCTCCACCCCACCGGGATGAAAGCGCGGTCTGCGACCGGCGGCCCACAAGGCCGTCGTGCGTCAGCGAGCTCCTCGCAGGGGGTCATAGTGCCCCCGGGCGGTGCTCCCCATCGCCCGGGACTTGTGCTTGCGAGGCACAGCCGCGGACGCCGGTCCCGCTCCGCCAACAAGACGCCTCTAGAAGGCGGCCCTCGTCGAGCAGGACGGGAGGGGTTTAGCAGGAAATAGGAATATAGTCAAGGTGGTTGCAGAACAAAATAAGAACATCTAAAATGTCGATAAATCGTTCAACGTCCTCTTTTTGAAGAGATGTCAGGCAGTTCTT
Source organism: Nitrobacter sp. (assembly GCA_051953235.1). Taxonomy (GTDB): domain Bacteria; phylum Pseudomonadota; class Alphaproteobacteria; order Rhizobiales; family Xanthobacteraceae; genus Nitrobacter. The sequence goes on from JBQCIZ010000036.1 coordinate 8,295, forward strand.
CGTTAGGATGAAAAAACATAAGGAGAAGATTCGATGGCTCAGTTCGCTGCGGTAAAAGCCGCGTCTAGGATTGGACGTGAAAAAACGAATTTGCTGCGGCAAGTTCTCGCATCTAGAGCAGCCGCAAAAGGAGCAGTAGCAACGGTCAAATCGAAGAAGGTCGTAGCGAAGTCGAAAAGTTCTCATGTTCGGCCAAAATGACCAGAGCTCTTTACCGAGCTAGCGACTGGCAAAGAGAAGCCGCCGACCGCAGGGCCGACCCTTGGCGGCATGATGTAACGAGAGATTATGGGAGGATAATTCACTCAGCGAGCTTTAGACGTCTACAAGGCAAAACTCAGGTCTTCCCAGGTCATGAGTCCGATTTCTTTCGCAATCGACTGACACATTCCTTAGAAGTTGCACAAATAGCCGAAGGAATTGCTGATCGACTGAATCATGTCGAACCAGCTCTCAAATCTATCCCGATAAATGGACGATTGTGTGCTGTAGCAGCGCTAGTTCACGACCTCGGGCATCCCCCATTCGGACACAACGGTGAGCGAGCTCTCGATGACGCTATGCGTAAGTTTGGTGGGTTTGAGGGTAATGCCCAAACACTGCGCATCCTCTCTAGGCTCGAAAAGAAAGTCGGCTCTGATGACGACAAGTGTTACGGGTTAAATCTAACATACAGAACATTAGCAGCGATCCTTAAGTACGACAAAAGAATCCCAGTAAAACGAAACAAGCAAGCGAAACTGCAGAAAGGATATTACGACACCGAGAAGGACTTGGTTAAATCTATAAAAGCGTCGGTAGCGCCAAATTGGCAGCCTCGTGACGGGGAGTTTAAAACGATTGAATGCTCAATAATGGATCTTGCGGATGATATTGCGTACTCTACCTTCGATTTGGAAGACTCTTTGAAAGCTGAATTTTTGTCTCCTGCGGGAATGTTATCGTCAGACGCTGGCTTATTAGATTCGGTGGCTAGAAAGGTCAGTGAGGCCTTGGACGAGCAAGTAGAAGCTACTGATATTTTAGAGGCGTTCACGGAAATCTTTTCATCTCTCTCTGTAGAAGAACAAGACGAGCCACTAGCAGCGTTGACGGCTGGCTATGCGGCATCGAAAGCACTTGCCACATCTGGGTATCTTAGAACGCAACTGTCCTCTCAGCTAATAGGAGAAGCGATCACTGAAGTAACGTTCGACTTCAATAGCGAAACCCCCCCTCTTTCGAGGGTGAGCCTTTCTGCGAAAGTAAAAAAGCGCGTTGAGATTTTGAAGCAATATACGTTTCAAGCCACGATATATTCTTCAAAGGTAACTTTGGGCGAATATCGAGGATACGAGATCGTGAGTGGTATTTTCAAAGCTCTCGCTTCGCCTAGGGGATATCTTTTGATGCCGGACGACGTAAGGGCAAAATTTCAAAGTTGCGATCGTTCGGAAGACAAAAAGATGCGAGTTGTTTGTGATTTTGTCGCAGGTATGACCGATCGCTACGCTGTCGAATTCTACGGTAGGCTTCATTCAGATACGGCCCAAAGTATGTTCAAGCCAATCTAAATCACTCTGCCTAAGTTTTGTGTGGGTGAGACCGCTTTGGCTCATCAGATGATGACTATGTGTTAAGGCAAATTGCGGTTCCATTTGCTCCAATTATCGGAGTCGGCCGGGCCCTTGTTAAGCCGCGCACGTACCGATTCTGAAAGTACACTTTCATCGCAATAAAACGGACGGCCAATGCCACCGTAGAATCCTAGACTGGCCAAATGGTCGACCCAAGGACGTATACTTTCGTCCGAATAGGCGAGCCGCCTGCTGACATCGTAAATCAGTCCAGCCAAAATCGAGCCTGATAAGTCTAAATTATTTGAACCAATATCTTCTTCTTGGATGACGTACATCCCAGCGACCGCTGCTGGAGCCTCAATTTCCTTAAGTTCATCGAGCTCCTCTTTGCTTAAGTCTTTTCCTACCAGCACATGCTTTCCGAGTGGAACCGTTGCTGAATCAGCCACGCAAATCACATCCAGCAACTCCCGTGGGTGATCGCTATACTCCGTCTGAAACTTCTCAACCGCTTCATAAAGCTTCCAGCTCGATTTCCGCTTGCGGCCTTTAGCCAATTCTTGCGAATGCGCGAGGAGACCAACGATAGGAGGACTATTTAATTCGTCGTAAGGCGTCCCAAGTGTTCGCTCAGCTTTTCGCTTGATTTTAGCAGCCGTCTCGAATGCCGTTTTCAAATCATTCTTTCGCAGCGTTAGCTTACACTCGAATGCGGCAACCACTCCCGCCGAGAACACGTATTTCTCACTGCCTAATCCTCGGGGGTAGGAAGGCGTCAAAACCAATATGTCGACTTGAGGGCTCGACGAGCCGTCAGCAAAGAGTATCCGCCCCTTGGTTACAACACGATAGGTCGCAGGAAGCCAGTTTCGAAGGATTTCTGCCCAATCTTCTTCCGCCTGATCGCCAGCAGTGCCGGGATCTTCACGGCTTCTTTCACGGATACGAGCATAGTCCCCAGCGAGCGAATCTTTGACCGCACTCATTAATTTGAAGAAGTCGTGTTTCGGTCTCACCGTTCACTCCGCCGCTTCTTCCGTCCGTCGCCGCTTCGGCTTGCCCGCCTTCTCCAGCACCGGCTTCAAGAACTGCCCGGTGTAGCTGCGCGGGGCCTTCACGATATCTTCCGGCGGACCCCAGGCGACGATCTCGCCGCCGCCGTCGCCGCCTTCGGGGCCGAGGTCGATTACCCAGTCCGCGGTCTTGATGACCTCGAGGTTATGCTCGATGACAACCACGGTGTTGCCCTGCGCCACCAGTTCGTGCAGCACCTCCAGCAGTTTCTTCACGTCGTGGAAATGCAGGCCCGTGGTCGGCTCGTCCAGAATGTAGAGCGTGCGGCCGGTCGCGCGCTTCGACAATTCCTTGGCGAGTTTTACGCGCTGCGCTTCGCCGCCGGATAGCGTCGTCGCTTGCTGGCCGACGTGGATGTAGTCGAGGCCGACGCGATGCAGCGTCTTGAAAGTTTCGCGCACGCGCGGCACCGCCTTGAAGAATTCGGCGGCTTCCTCCACCGTCATGTCGAGCACGTCGGAGATCGACTTGCCCTTGAACAGCACCTCCAGCGTTTCGCGGTTGTAGCGCTTGCCTTTGCAGGTGTCGCAGGTGACGTAGACGTCGGGCAAAAAATGCATCTCGATCTTGATGACGCCGTCGCCCTGGCAGGCCTCGCAGCGGCCGCCCTTGACGTTGAACGAGAAGCGGCCCGGCTCGTAGCCGCGCGCCTTCGCTTCGGGAAGGCCCGCGAACCACTCGCGGATCGGCGTGAACGCGCCGGTATAGGTCGCGGGATTGGAGCGCGGGGTGCGGCCGATCGGCGACTGGTCGATGTCGATGATCTTGTCGATATGCTCGAGGCCCTCGATGCGGTCGTGCGGCGCCGCGCCTTCGCTGGCGTTGTTCAGCTTGCGTGCGATGGCGCGATAGAGCGTGTCGATCAGCAGCGTCGACTTGCCGCCGCCGGACACGCCGGTGATGCAGGTGAACAGGCCGAGCGGAATTTCGGCGGTGACGTTCTTGAGGTTGTTGCCGCGCGCGTTGACCACCTTGATGGTGCGGCGATGGTTCGGCGGCCGCCGCTCCGGCACCTCGACCTCGAGCTCA
>JBQCIZ010000037.1:0-2259 GCA_051953235.1 Nitrobacter sp.
AGCGCCGGCGTCACGTAGGCGCGCACCATGCGGGCGAGGCCGGTGATGTTTTCGGTCAGTACCGGGTTGCGCTTGTGCGGCATCGCCGACGAGCCTTTCTGCCCCTCGGAGAAGAATTCTTCCGCTTCGAGTACCTCGGTGCGCTGCATGTGGCGGATTTCAATGGCGAGCCGCTCCATCGACGAGGCGACGACGCCAAGAGTCGCGAAGAACATGGCGTGGCGATCGCGCGGGATCACCTGGGTGGACACCGGCTCCGGCACCAAACCCATCGCCTTGGCGACGTGTTCTTCGACGCGCGGATCGATCTGCGCAAAGGTACCGACCGCGCCGGAGATGGCGCAGGTCGCGACTTCCTTGCGTGCGGCGATCAGCCGTTCTTTCGCGCGCGTGAATTCCGCGTAGGCGTAAGCGAGTTTTAGCCCGAACGTCACCGGTTCGGCGTGGATGCCGTGCGAGCGGCCGATGGTCGGGGTCATCTTGTGCTCGAACGCGCGCTTCTTCAGCGCGGCGAGCACCTTGTCCACGTCGGCGATCAGGATGTCGGCGGCGCGGGTGAGCTGGACGTTGAGGCAGGTGTCGAGCACGTCGGAGGAGGTCATGCCCTGATGCACGAAGCGCGCCTCGGGGCCGACGATCTCGGCAAGATGGGTCAGGAAGGCGATGACGTCGTGCTTGGTCTCGCGCTCGATCTCGTCGATGCGGTCGACGTTGAAGGTCGCATCCTTCGCCTTGGCCCAGATGGTTTTGGCAGCTTCCTTGGGGATGACCCCAAGCTCGGCCTGGGCATCGGCCGCATGGGCCTCGATCTCGAACCAGATATTGAAACGGGTCTGCGGCTCCCAGATGGAAGCCATTTCCGGACGGGTATAGCGGGGAATCATCGACGGCCCTTGGGGTTTGAAGGGTTACAGCACGCTTTAGCAGATCGATCTGCGATGGCCAATGTGGATGCGAACGGCTTGATAGTCGGCTTTATGAGAATATAATCTTATCGATAGCAGGGCGGCCCATTGCTTACGCCGTTCGATTCCGGACCGGCCGAACCCAAAATGGATCAAACATGCGGCGATCGGTTCGTATTCTTGGTCTTGTGCAAGAGCAAATTCCCGGCTCGGTGCTCTGCGGTGATTTTCTTGCCGTCGGAAAGACGCAAATGTTCTTGCGTTCGCCTTTTGACGGCAGCGCGGAAAAATCACAACGATTTATATCGAAGAGTGACGCCACTCTGGCGGCCGCGTGAAGGACCCTCATCATCCTTCGGTGGGATCATCAAGCATCCTGACACCTACTGGACCGCACCGACCCGAAAAACCATCGGAAGTCGGCCGCCCTTGTGCTTGAGCAGATCGCGCCGTTTGTCCCCGAATACGAGCGCATCGAGACCGTCGAGGACTTTCTGAGTTATTTCGATTTCATGCGGCCCAACATGTCGGTGCCCGTGCAATTGGATTTTGCGCTCGCAGACTACTTGATCGGCGATATCTCGCGCTGCGAGCGCGCTCTCGCTCATGTCAAATCCGTGTTGGACGATCATGACGACCGGTGGTTCAGAAACGACCGTCCGGCTTACGGCCAGGTTCGTGCCCAGCTCGATTCCGATCCTGCCGGGCTTCGCGGGCTGATCGAGACGTGGCGAAAAGACAACATCGAGAGCCTTGGTTTGGCGCCTTCGCCCTGAAATACGACAGAGCCGTCCCGCGGTATCCCCAATACCATTGATTTATCAGCTAAATTCCGCCGCAAGCGCGGATCAGCGGAAACCACTGATTATTGACTGACAGATATTGAAATCTGTCATCGTGATATGCTACATAGGTTTTAGGTGTGATGCCTCGGCGGCTCTTTGATTCCTGAGGAGCGTCACATCGGCCCCCAGCCGATTGAGTGGGGGCGATTGGTCAAAAGGACGACTGCCATGGCTATCATCGAAATTCTTCAATTCGGCGCGCAGATCCAGCGCTGGCTCGACGCGCAGGTCGCGCGTCATCTCGCGGCACAGGCCGCAAAGCTGCATCGCTAGACAGGCTCGGCAAGTGCGACCGTGACCGGTCGTAGCCCCTCACGAATGTGAACAGGTGCGCATATGAACGAAACTATCGTTTTGACGCCTGAGCGAATTCTGGAAACCACCGAGGACGTGTTGCGGCGCTATGGCCTTGCCAAGGCGACCGTCGTTGACGTCGCGCGCGCGCTCGATGTCAGCCACGGCAGCGTCTACCGGCATTTCCCTTCCAAGGCGTCGTTGCGCGATGCGGT
>JBQCIZ010000038.1:0-5603 GCA_051953235.1 Nitrobacter sp.
CGTCAGGGCCGCCATGACGGGCCGGTCTGCCGTCTCGAGATTTTCGATCCGTGGACGCCGGCCCTGAAAGGGCTCGATCTCTATTCCAATCTCGAAGTGATCTACTGGCTGCATCTTTCCCGCCGCGACCTCGTGCTGCAAAGCCCGAAGAACGACGGCGCGACGCGCGGCACTTTCTCGCTGCGCTCGCCGGTGCGGCCCAATCCGCTCGGCACATCGATGGTCAAGCTGGTCGGCATCGAGGGATCGACAGTGCTGGTGCGCGGGCTGGATTGTCTTGACGAGACGCCGCTGCTCGACGTCAAGCCTGACCGTTGCGAGTTCACGCCGCTGACGCTACCGCAGGATGGCGATTTCGAGACCAGTTAGTGCTCAAGCTTTCAGCGCGGCCATCAGCAGCCGGGCGTGCTCTTCGAGCACCTTTGGATATTCCTTGCGGCTCGCCGGCGGGAGCAAGGCGACACCGTCCTTGCGCGGCATCACATGCATGTGCAGGTGAAACACCACCTGACCGCCGGCCGGCTCGTTGAATTGCTGCACAGTGATGCCGTCGGCCTTGAAGGCCTTCATTCCAGCCTTGGCTATCTTCTGTGAGCCACGCGCCACGTGCGCGTAATCGTCGGGCGATATGTCGAGAATGTTGCGCGCGGGCGCCTTGGGGATGATCAGCGTGTGTCCTGGCGAACGCGGCATGATATCGAGAAAGGCGAAGACGTGGTCGTCCTCGTACACCTTGTGGCAGGGCAACTCGCCGCGCAGGATTTTTGCAAAGATATTATTGGTGTCGTAGGCGGCCATCGTTGCTTCCTCGAATTGTCTGCGCCGAAAGACTAGGGGGCGTCGCCGGCGGTCTTGCGAAACGGACCGGCGTCTGTGAGCTCGCGGGCCGCTTCGGCGACATATTGCCGTTCGCGCTTCAGATAGTCACGCACTGCCTGACGGAATCCGGCATCGGCGATGTAGTGCGCAGAGTAGGTGGTTTGCGGCAGATAGCCGCGCGCGATCTTGTGTTCGCCCTGCGCGCCGGCCTCGACCGTTTTCAGGCCGTGGCGGATCGCATAGTCGATCGCCTGATAGTAGCAGACCTCGAAATGCAGGAAGGGATGATGCTCGATGGCGCCCCAGTGCCGCCCGAACAGCGTGTCCGAGCCGAGGAAATTGATCGCGCCCGCGATCCAGCGATCATTGCGCCGGGCCATGATCAGCACGACGTCCTTGCTCATGCTTTCGCCGATCAGGGAATAGAAGGAGCGGGTCAGATAGGGGCGTCCCCATTTGCGCGATCCTGTCTCCATGTAGAATTCGAAGAAGGCGTCCCAGACTTCTTCGGTGAGATCGCTGCCGGTGAGAACGTGGATCGTGATGCCGTTGGCGAGCGCGTCGCGGCGTTCGCGGCGGATCACCTTGCGATAGCGCGAGGCGAGGGTGCCAAGGAAATCCTCGAAGGTCGAATAGCCGTCGTTCCGCCAGTGAAACTGCTGATCGGTGCGCTGAAGGAATCCGTTCTCGGCAAGCAACGCCCACTCGCGCTCCGGCGCGAAGGTGACGTGCACGGAGGACGCCTGCATCGCGTCGCACAGGCCGACCAGACCGCCCGCCAGCGCAGGGCCGATACGCGCGGCATCCTCGCCGGGGCGGATCAACAGGCGCGGGCCGGTGGCGGGTGTGAAGGGAACTGACGCCTGAAGCTTGGGATAGTAATGACCGCCCGCGCGTTCGTAGGCCTCGGCCCAGCCGCGGTCGAACACATACTCACCTTGCGAGTGCGACTTCAGATAGCAGGGTACGATCCCGGCGATCGCGCCGTCGCGGCGTGCGATCAGGTGGCGCGGTCCCCATCCGGTGCGTGCGCAGGCTGAATTCGATGCTTCAAGTGCGGCGAAAAACGCGTGTGAAACAAAGGGGTTGTAGCTGCCCGCTGCATTCGTGATTGAGCCTGCGAGATCAATCGCTGGATTGGCGCAGGCATCCCAATCCTCAGCCGAAATCTGGCTGATGGATCCGACAGCTTCGAGCGATATTTCGGATGATTTCATCGAGGACTTGAACCGGTCCATCGCGCGCGGTGACCAGCCCTAGAGGTAGCCACGATGCGTCAGCCGTCAAGGTCCGGACGGAACCCTTCAAAAGTCATTTGCTCGGCATATTTTTCGGATCTTGCGCGTTGCTCCGGCGTGCGCACAGTCCAACTCAACAGATTGCAGCCGAACAAGTTTTTGGCGATCCAGGGAGCGACCGCGGGAAGATCGTTCACCCGGTAGGAGATGAAATGCGGACGGGTGCGCATGAGATGCCGTAAGTGGGTCATCTCGTGGCGCTGCACTGCCGTGGCCTTGGGCCACTCCGCCTCGGTGTAGTGACGTTGCGCGACGATGCCGCGCGGACGGGACGGCAGCAGGTCGCGCAGCGCCATCACCTGATCCGGATCGAAGGACATGCCGGCTGCAGGACCGTCATAGGTGGAGAGCACTTCCGCCATGCGGGTCACCAGCCGGCGGTCGCCGTCGAACTGGGTTTTGACTTCGATTACCAGCGGGACGCGGCCGGCGACCAGCGCGCATAGCTCTGCGAGCGACATCATCTTTTCGGATGTGTTCTTGAAAGCGACCTGCCTGAGCTCGGCCGAGGTCATGGTGCGCAAGGTACCCGAACCTTCGGTCAGCCGCCCAAGCTTGTCGTCATGGTGAACCATGGCTTCGCCGTCGGCGGTGAGCTGGATATCCAGTTCGATGCTGAAATTGGCAGCCACAGCAGCCTGCATCGCCCCCGGCATGTTCTCTACAATGCCGCGAGCATAGTCATGCAAGCCGCGATGCGCGATCGGCCGTGCCGTCAGCCAGTCAGGTGCGCTCATGGACGTCAGGCGACCTCGAACAGGCCTTCGACTTCCACAGCGGCGTCGGCGGGAAGCGACGCAACGCCGACAGTGGTGCGGGCATGGCGGCCCTTGTCGCCGAATGCCGCAACCATCAGATCAGAAGCGCCGTTCAATACCTTTGGTCCGTCGAGGAAATCCGGTGTCGAGTTGACGAAGCCGCCGAGCCGGACGACGCGAACCACCTTGTCGAGATCACCGAGCGCGGCCTTGATCTGCGCCAAGAGGTTGATCGCGCAGCCGCGCGCTGCGGCGTTGCCCTGCTCAACGGTGACGCCGGCGCCGAGCTTGCCCTTGGCGATCAGTTTGCCCTCGGGGTTGACACAGACCTGGCCGGAGACGAACAGCAGGTTTCCGGTGCGGACGAATCCGACGTAGTTCGCGATGGGCGAGGCCGGTTCATGCAGGGTGATACCCTGCGCGGCCAAGTTCTGCTCAATCGTTCCTGCCATGTGAGTCCCCAGTGAGTGGTTTGTCCGACGGAATACTGTCAGGCGGCTCTATTTCACCCATCGTCGTAACACATGCAAGTGACGGCGCTCTGGCGGGATTTCGAGAGCGATCGCGTGTGTCGCTCCGGAACAGGCCCGGTTTAGCCATCAAATTTGCGTTTTTCTGCAAGCCGGCCCTAGTTGTGGCGCAATGCACCGCTGACTATGCTTCGACTCGATCATCACCGAGAGACGGTATGCGCGCTGCTTTTTATTGTTCGGTTTCACGATTTCGCTCCGGATTTCTGACGTTGGCGCTGGTGGCGGCACCACTGTTATCCGGGACCTCAGCGCAGGCCGCGGCCGGCGTTCCATTCCTCGCCCATCAGGCGCTCTACGACCTTAGTCTCGTGAAATCGCGCGGCACCTCGATGGATAGCGCGCGTGGACGGATCCTCTACAAGTTTTCCGGAAATGCCTGCGAGGGTTACACCTCGGACTTCAGGCAGGTTTCGGAGATGGCCAGCGGCGAGGGCGAGACCACGCTGAGCGATCTGCAATCCACGAGTTGGGAGGACGCAGGCGGCAAGAGCTACCGCTTCAAGATCGCGACCCGCATGAATGACAGCGACCAGAGTCAGGTCGACGGCATCGCCGAGCGGAGCGGCGACAAGATCGTCGTGAAGTTGAAGAAGCCGGTCGCAAAGACCTTCACCCTCGACGGAGATACCGTTTTTCCGACAGAGCAGATCAAGCGCATCATCGCCGCCGCGAAGCAAGGCAAGTCGCTGCTCGAACTGACGGTCTATGACGGGTCGGACAACGGCCAGAAGGTCTACAATACGCTGTCGGTGATAGGTAAGCCCATCGCCGGGGATATACCGGGCTCGTCGCCGGACCCCTCGACCACCAACGACCAGATGAAGAAACTGACGCGATGGCCTGTCACCGTCAGTTATTTCGATCGCGACACCAAGGCGAATAGCGGTGAGCAAACGCCGGTTTACGCGATGTCGTTCGAGCTGTTTGAAGACGGCGTCTCGCGCGCGCTGACGCTCGACTACAATGACTTCGTGATCTCGGGGACGATGGGCAAATTTGACGTCAAGGACCAGAAGGACCTCAAACCCTGCAAGTGAGCATGCACGGCTTTAGGCGAGACTTGCGAACGGCTTGACGGGTTTTATTGACGCGGCTTCTCGGGACCGTCGTACGCGATCCCCCGGATGACCGCGGCGCTTCCGAATTTCTTGCGGAGATCGTCCATCGCCCGCTCGGCATGCGCGAAGCGCCGATCCAGCATGTCGGTATCGTCGGCCGGCGATCCCGGCTTCAAGGCGCTGACGCCGACCCCCATCAGGCGGAACGCCGTGCCGTCGATTTCCTTCGCCAGCATCTCGCGGGATGTCGCGAAAATCTTCGATGCGAGCTGGGTCGGAACGTGGACCGATTGCGAGCGGGTGCGTTGGCGGAAGTCGGCGGTCTTCAGTTTCAGCGTGATGGTGGAACCGGCCAGTTCTCCGGTTTTCAGCCGCGCCGACACTTTCTCCGACAGCCGCCACAGGATACGTTCGAGGGTCGCGAAATCGCGGATGTCGGTCTCGAAGGTCGTTTCACTGGAGATGGTTTTGGCGCCGCGGTCTGCGATCACCTTCCGGTCGTCGATTCCGCGTGCGAGCCGCCAGAGCCTGAGGCCCTCCGTCGGGAACTGCTTCATCATCTCGATTTCGTCGGCGCGCTGCAGGTCGGCAATGGTCCGGAAACCGCGCTGCGACAGCCGCTCCTGCGTGGCGGGCCCGACACCGAAAATGAAGCCAACCGGCTTGTCCGCGAGCATCGCACGCGCTTCGTCCTGATCGAGCGTCGCGAATCCGCGCGGCTTGTCGAGGTCGGAGGCGATCTTGGCGAGGAACTTGTTGCAGGACAGTCCGACCGACACCGTGATGCCAATGTTGCGTTCGACATCGGTTGCGAACTTCGCCAGCACCTTGGCCGGCATCATGCCGTGGACGCGCTGGGTGCCGCCGAGGTCGAGGAAGGCTTCATCAATCGACAGCGGCTCCACCAGCGGCGTCAGCGCCTGCATGGCATGACGCACTTCGCGGCCGACCCGGACATACTTTGCCATGTCCGGCCCGATGACGGTCGCGGACGGGCAGAGCGCGAGCGCCTTGAACATCGGCATGGCCGAGCGCACGCCGTAGGTCCGGGCGATGTAGCAAGCGGCCGATACCACGCCGCGCTTGCCGCCGCCAATGATAACCGGCTTGTCGGCGATGTCAGGATTGTCGCGCTTC
>JBQCIZ010000039.1:0-2237 GCA_051953235.1 Nitrobacter sp.
TGACCTCAATGCGGTTGGCGAGGTTTCGCGTCGATCGCGTCACGCGGAGAGGTCGCTCGGCGCGCTTCATAGGGCCATCTGCCGGCCGATCTCGGCGGGATCGAGCGCCGCGCGGTCGCAGCGGTATTTCACCGCGCCGCGATCCATCACGATGAAATCGTCACCCAGCTCGCATGCAAAATCGAGATACTGCTCGACCAGCACGATGGCCATGTTGCCGAGATTGCGCAGATAGGAGATGGCGCGTCCGATGTCCTTGATGATCGAGGGCTGGATGCCTTCGGTCGGCTCGTCAAGCAGCAGCAACTTCGGCCGCATCACCAGCGCGCGCCCGATCGCGAGCTGTTGCTGCTGTCCGCCGGACAGGTCGCCGCCTCGGCGCGTCAGCATCGATTGCAGGACGGGAAAGAGCGAGAACACATCATCGGGGATGCTGCGGTCATGCCGCTTCAGCGGAGCATAGCCGGTCTTGAGATTCTCCTCGACGGTCAGCAGCGGAAATATCTCACGGCCTTGCGGCACCAGCGATATGCCGCGTCGGGCGCGCTCGTAGGGCTTGAGCGACGAGACGTTGCTGCCGTCAAGGCTGATAGAGCCGCTCGCAATGGCCTGTTGGCCGACGAGGGCGCGCAACAGGCTGGTTTTGCCGACGCCATTGCGGCCCAGCACGCAGGTCACCTTGCCGGGTTCGGCGGTCAGAGAGATGCCGCGCAAGGCCTGCGCCGCGCCGTAGAAAAGATTGATGTCGTTGACTGCGAGCATTTTATCTTCCCAGGTAAACCTCGATCACGCGCTCATTCGCGGAAACCTGATCGATGGTCCCTTCCGCGAGCACCGATCCCTCATGCAGGCAGGTGACTCGAACGCCGAGTTCGCGAATGAACGTCATGTCGTGTTCGACAACCACGACGGTCTTGTCGCGATTGATGGTCTTGAGCAGTTCCGCGGTCTGATGGGTTTCGACGTCGGTCATGCCGGCGACCGGCTCGTCCACCAGCAGCAGTTTCGGGTCCTGCGCCAGCAGCATGCCGATCTCGAGCCATTGCTTCTGGCCGTGTGACAGGCTCCCCGCCGATCTGCGGCGCGCGCCGGTCAGTCGGATGACTTCGAGAACCTGATCGATCCGTTCGGCGTCGGCCCGGGAGTCCTGCCAGAATAAAGTGGTGCGGACTCGATGATCGACGTTGAGGGCCAGCAGCAGATTGACTTCGACGGTCTGGCTTTCGAATACGGTCGGCTTCTGAAATTTGCGGCCGATGCCAAGTTCGGCGATCTGCGTTTCGTCCAGCCGCGTCAGGTCGGTGACGCCGTCGAACAGCACATCGCCGCAGTCCGGCCTGGTCTTGCCGGTGATGATGTCCATCATCGTCGTCTTGCCAGCGCCGTTGGGGCCGATGATCGCCCGCATCTCGCCGGGCGCGATGGTCATCGACAGATTGTTGATGGCATGAAAGCCGTCGAACGAGACATGCACGCCGTCGAGATAGAGCATCGCCGATGTCTTGCGGGTATCCAGTGCATTCATCCGCTCACTCCGCCATGTGAGGTTTGACGGCGCCATCTTCGAAAGCGGCGCTGCGGGCATCTTCCGCGACTCCGGTCGTCTGCCGCGAGTCCCGCCACGCGTTCCAGGTGCCGACGATCCCCTTCGGCAACAGCAGGGTCACGAGAACGAAGAGAGCGCCGAGCATGAACAGCCAGTAAGGGGCCAGCATGCCTGACGTGAATACGGTCTTGGCGTAGTTGACCACGATAGCGCCCAGCGCCGCGCCGATCAGCGTCCCGCGGCCGCCGACCGCGACCCAGATCACCGCCTCGATGGAATTGCCCGGCGCGAACTCGCCCGGATTGATGATGCCGACCTGCGGCACATAAAGCGCGCCCGCAATGCCGGCGATGCAGGCCGACAGCGTGAACACGAACAGCTTGTAGGATTCCACGCGGTATCCCAGAAACCGGGTGCGGGACTCGGCATCGCGAATGGCGATCAATACCTTGCCGAGTTTGGAGCCGACCACGGCGCGGCAGATCAGGAAGCTGACCGCAAGCGCGAGGCAACTGAGCGTGAACAGTGCCGCGCGCGTGCCTTCCGCCTGCACGTTGAAGCCGAGAATATCCTTGAAATCGGTGAGGCCGTTGTTGCCGCCGAAGCCGAAATCATTGCGGAAGAAACCCAGCAGCAAGGCGTAGGTCATCGCTTGCGTGATGATGGAGAGATAGACGCCGGTGACACGGGA
>JBQCIZ010000040.1:0-5027 GCA_051953235.1 Nitrobacter sp.
GAACAGGCCCGAGGGTTTGACGACCAGAACGATGACGATCAGCGCCAGCGCGATGGGCAGCTTCAGCTCATTGCCGGCGCCGGGAATATAGGTTCCGACCAGGTTCTCGAAGACGCCGACGAGGAAGCCGCCGAGCACCGCCCCGAGCGGACTCGAGAGGCCGCCGAGCACTGCGGCGGCGAAACCGTAGATCAGCACGCCGCCCATCATGTTCGGCTCAAGGAACACCACCGGAGCGATCAGCATGCCGGCGATGGCGCCGATGCCGGACGCCATGCCCCATCCGAGCGCGATCATCCAGGACGTGTTGATGCCGACCAGCCGTGCCGACTCGGGCAGCGTTGCCGCGGCCCGCATCGCAAGGCCGATCCGGGTGAAGCGAAAGAAGAAGAACAGGAAGGCCAGCAACAGGAGGGTCACGCCGATCATGCCGGCCTGGTGGGTCGAGATCAGCTGGCTGCCGAGGAATGGCGCCGATCCGAACGGCGTCGGAAACTGCTTGATGGTGAAATCCCAGATCAGTCCGGCCACGCTGTTGACGATGGCGAACAGCGCGATGAAGCCGGCGACGTTGGTCAGGACGGGCGCTTTCGCCAGCGGCTTGAACAGCAGCCGCTCGATCACGATGCCGCCGATAAAGGACAGGATCAGTGTGGCCACGAAGGCCGCCCAGTAAGGCACGCCCCACTGCATCATCTGCCAGGCCATGAACGTGGAGAACATGGCCATTTCGCCCTGAGCGAAGTTCAGGTGGTCGACGGCCTGGTAGATCATCACGACCGCCAGCGCCATGCAGGCATAGATGGCGCCGGTGGCGATGCCGGCCAGGATTTGGTTGCTCAGCAGTTCCATGGCCGTCTCCTCAATAACCCAGATAGGACTTGCGGACGTCTTCGTTGTTCGCGATCTCGCTGGCCTTGCCCGACATCACGATGCGTCCGGTCTCGATCACGTAGGCCGTGTCGGCAAGCTCCAGCGCAAGTTGCGCGTTCTGCTCGACCACGAGAATGGTGACCTTGTCCTCGCGGTTGATCTTGCCGAGAATCTTGAACAGATCGCGCACGATCAGCGGGGCGAGGCCGAATGACGGCTCGTCGAGCAGCATCAGCCGCGGACGCAGCATCAGCGCCCGTGCGACCGCGAGCATCTGCTGTTCGCCGCCCGACAGCGTTCCCGCCTGTTGCGTATGGCGCTGCTTGAGCACCGGGAAATGCTCGTACATCCGCTCGATGTCGCTGACAATGCCGGGCTTGTCGGAGCGCGAGATCGCACCGAGCTGAAGATTTTCCTCCACCGTCATGTTGGTGAAGGTGCCGCGGCCCTGCGGCACATGGGCGATGCCGAGGCGCACGATGTTTTCGGTGGTCTTGCCGAGGAGGGGCTTGCCTTCGAACTCGATCGTGCCGGTCGAGCGCACCATGTTGCAGATCGCGCGCAGCGTCGTGGTCTTGCCGGCGCCGTTGGCGCCGAGCAGCGTCGTCATGCTGCCTTCCTTGAGATGGAATTCGAGGCCATGCAGCGCCTGCACCTGACCGTAATAGGCCCGAAGATCTTTGATATCGAGCATCGCGGTCATTGGTCTTTACTCCCCAGATAGGCCTTGATCACGTCGGGGTCTGACTGAACCTGCGACGGCGTGCCTTCCGCGAGCTTCTTGCCGAAATTCAGCGCGACCACGTGGTCGGCGATCGACATCACCAGACCCATGTGATGCTCAACGAGCAGCACGGTCATGCCGCGCTCGTCGCGGATGCGGCGGATCAGGTCGCCGAGGATATAGACTTCCTCATGGTTGAGGCCGCCGGCCGGTTCATCGAGCAGCAGGATTTTCGGATCCGCGGCCAGCGCGCGCGCGAGTTCAACGCGCTTCTGCGTGCCGAACGGCAGTCCCGAGACGGTGGTATGCGCGACATCCCGCAGGTCGAGGTAGCCGAGGATGTCGTTTACTTTCCGGTTGATCGCGGCCTCGCCGCGGCGGATCCAGCCGAGTTTCAGCGAGTCGCTGACGATGTCGCTGTTGGTGTGCGAGTGCGCTCCGACCCGGACGTTGTCGATCACGGAAAGATTCGGAAACAGGGCGACGTTCTGGAAGGTGCGGCCGATGCCGATCTCCGCGATGCGGTGCGGCGGGCGGCTCAGGATGCTGACGCCTTCCATCAGGATGTCGCCCTTGCTCGGCTGATAGAGCCGGCTCAGGCAATTGAACAGCGTGGTCTTGCCGGCTCCGTTCGGTCCGATCAGGCCGAGGATCTGGCCCTGCTTCATGTCGAAGGACACGCCGTTCAGCGCGACGATGCCGCCGAACACGACGCTGACGTCGCGAACGGCGAGCAGAGGACCGTGCCCCTGTGCGAGCTGAGCCTGCGTCATCGGCGGCGATCCGCAAGACGCACGATGTTCCAGCGACGGACGGACGTCCTTCGACGTGGTCCGAAAACGTTATCGAATCCCCTCGGCCACACGCGCAACTCTCCCTCCTGCTCTCAACTTCTTGTTTTCTTGCTTTTGTGATTGTGGGGCCGCACCACCCAGTGCCGCCTCGATGTTCCTTACCATCGCCACAAGGCGAGGTCCAATGTCGGTGCGCAAACGATCTTCCGTGAAACGGAAAGCGGGCGCGCCGCAATTCAAGGCGTACGGTCCGGTTCCGTCGCTCAGCTTCAGCGCCACGCCGGCGGCATGAATGTCGTCATGCCATTCTCCAGCCGACATCGCGAAGCCATACTTCGCCACCGTTTCGCCGGAGCGCTCGAGCCCGTCGCGCATCTTCGGCCAGCGATGTCCGTAATGTTCGCGCATCTCGCGCAGCAGTTCGGCGCGCTCGTCCGGCGACAACGCCCAGAAGTAGGCGCGTCCCATTGCGGTGGTCGCGATCGGCACGCGCGACCCGACATCGAGCTGCACGCCGACCGTCAGTTCGCTGCGGCTCTGACCAAAATAGATCATGCTGATGCGATCACGCGCGCCGATCGCGCAGGCGCCGCCGGTCTGCCGCATCAATTCATTGCGATAAGGTTCGGAGATGTGCCGGATGCCCATGTTGGCGAGGGCGACATATCCAAGCGCCATCGCAGACGGCGCGAGTTGATATTTCTCGAATTTCGGGACCGGCGTCAGATAGCCGAGCTTGGTCAGCGTGTAGGTGAGACGCGATACCGTCGGCTTCGGTAATTTGGTGCGCGCGGCGATTTCCTGATTGCCAAGCAGTCCGTCATTGGGATGAAATGCGCGCAGCACATCGAGGCCGCGCGAGAGCGCGACGACAAAGCTGCGATCGGTCGCGGCTTTTCTGGCTGGACGTTTCATTCCCTGGCGCGGTCGTTGTGTCGGTGTGTTCTCGTTGACAAGGGACGTGCTTCAAAATAACCCTCCCTGTCAAGATGTGGAATTAAATTCCGCTGTGCGAAATTAGTCGAATACGTTGAATTGCAGGGAGAGCGCCCGTGAGTGAAGTGGTTAAACTTGAACGTCACGACGACATTGCCATCGTTACGGTCGACAGCCCTCCGGTCAACGCATTGAGCGCGGCAGTTCGTCGCGGGATTCAGGAATGTGTGCAAAAGGCTATCGCCGATCCCGCGGCGAAGGCGATCGTGCTGACCTGCGCAGGCCGTACCTTCATTGCCGGCGCCGACATCACCGAATTCGGCAAGCCGCCGCAGCCGCCGGCGCTGTCCGAGGTGATTTCGGAGCTCGAAAATTCATCGAAGCCGACCATTGCCGCAATTCACGGCACCGCGCTTGGCGGCGGCCTCGAGGTTGCGCTGGGATGCCACTTCCGCGTTGCGGTGAAAGAAGCAAAACTCGGTCTGCCTGAGGTGAAGCTGGGTCTGCTGCCCGGCGCTGGCGGCACCCAGCGTTTGCCGCGCGCCGTAGGTCCCGAACTTGCGGTCAAGATGATCGTTGGCGGCGATCCGATCGGCGCCGCGGAGGCGCTGAAGCAGGGCTTGATCGAGGAGATCGTCGAGGATCGCGTTCAGGGCGGCATCGCCTTTGCGAAAAAGGTGCTGGCGGAGAAGCGCCCGCTGCGCAAGCTGCGCGACGACGACAGCAAGCTCAAGGCGGCGAAGGCGGACCGCTCGATCTTCACCAACGCGGTCGCCGGAATGACCAAGCGCGCCCGCGGTCTCGAAGCACCGTTCGCGGCGGCCGACGCGGTCGGTGCGGCGATCGATCTGCCGTTCGACGAAGGGCTCAAGAAGGAGCGCGAGGGCTTCCTCAAACTGATGAACGGCGATCAGTCCAAGGCGCAGCGCTATGCGTTCTTCGCCGAGCGCGAGGCGGCCAAGGTTGCCGGCGTGCCCGAGGGCACCAAGCCGCGCAACGTCGCGCGCGTCGCGATCATCGGTGCCGGCACCATGGGCGGCGGCATCGCCATGTCGTTCGCCAGCGCCGGCATTCCTGTCACGCTGATTGAGATGAGTGACGAACCGCTGAAACGCGGCCTCGGCATCATGCAGAAAAACTATGAGGCGACCGCCGCGCGTGGCGGCATTCCCGCGGATGCGCCGGCAAAGCGCATGGGACTGATCACCGGCGCCGTCGGCCTCGAGAACGTCAAGGATGCCGACCTCATCATCGAGGCCGTGTTCGAGACCATGGCGGTCAAGAAGGAAGTATTCACCAAGCTGGACCAGTTCGCCAAGGCGGGCGCGGTGCTGGCCTCCAACACGTCCTATCTGAACATCAACGAGATCGCCTCGGTGACAAAGCGGCCGCAGGACGTGCTCGGCATGCACTTCTTCTCGCCGGCGAACGTCATGAAGATGTGCGAGATCGTGCGCGGCGCAAAGACTGCGCCCGATGCGCTGATGACCGCGGTGGCGATCGCCACGAAGATCGCCAAGGTGCCGGTAGTGGTGGGCGTCTGCGACGGCTTCGTCGGCAACCGCATGCTCGCGGCCCGCAGCAAGCAGTCGGAAAAATTCCTGTTCGAGGGCGCGCTGCCGCAGCAGGTCGATGCCGTCGTCACCAAGTTCGGCCTGCCGATGGGCCCGTTCGCCATGGGCGATCTCGCCGGCCTCGAT
>JBQCIZ010000041.1:0-3820 GCA_051953235.1 Nitrobacter sp.
CGATCGTCTATCCGATGACCGGCGGCGGCGTGAACTGGGGCGGCGCCGCGTTCGATCCGGCGCATCAGATCGTCTATGCGAATGTCACGCACGCCGCGCACATCATCAAGCTGATCCCGGCGACGGACGCGGCCAACCTCAAGCGGCCGGAAGGCGGCGATCTCGGCATGCAGCGCGGCGCGCCGTTCGCGATGACGCGGACCGTGGCGACCGGATTGTCGGGCGCGCTGTGCAATCCGCCGCCCTGGGGCGAACTCGTGGCGGTCGATCTGAAGGTCGGCAAGATCCTCTGGCACGCGTCGGTCGGAACGGCGGAAGATCACTCGCCGCTCGGTATCGCATTCAAGACCGGGACGCCGCTGTTTAGTGGCGTGCTGGTCACGGCAGGCGGACTCGTCTTCACCGGCGCGCTCGATGCCTACTTGCGCGCCTTCGATGCGAGATCGGGTGCCGAGCTCTGGCAGGGACGATTGCCAGTGCCAGCCGCCGCCAATCCGATGACGTATGCGTGGAAGGGCGAGCAATACGTGCTCATTGCCGCTGGCGGTCACTCGGAAGCCGGATCGACCATCGGTGACAGCCTTGTTGCGTTCCGTCTCGCGCGTCAGGGCGAAGCGCCGTCGCTGTGGTCGCGCACCGTCGATCGCCCCGGTGGACGCTTCAAGGCGAAGCTGGCCGCAGCGCTCGCCGTTGCCGTTCTGCTGATCGCCGCGGGATGGTTGTGGCGGCGGAAGTCACGCCGCGCCGCCGCGGCGCGCAACGCAGCCGGCTAGAGTCTGCTTCATGCTCTAGCTTGCTTGCCGTTCAGCGATGTCGTCGAATGCGACACCGATCCGCTTTTCGGAGTGCCACACCGGATGGCAGCGGCGCGCAAACCGGTCCGTTGCGATCATCAGCGTGAACGATGCCGGCAGGCCGACCGGATTTGCGACATCCAGGCCGGCGCCGCTCGATGACAAGTTTCGCACGATGCAATCGATGCGGCCGCCATTGAAGGCGATCGCACCGCTCTTGAAGACCCTGCGTCGGGGGGCCATCCGTTTTTCAATCATGGCACGCGACCCGTTCCGGTTGATAGATACCGAAACCTAGCGGGACGGGCTTGCGGATAGATGAAGCGATCCACGCGTTCGCGGGGGTGCGGATTCAGGTTTGGTTTACAAAGTGGGCGGCAGCCGCCGGGTTGCGGAGCATGCCTCACAGCATGGCAAAGGCGCTCGACACCATCGCCACCGGCTTGTTGTCGCTCGCGCTCAGCAAGGTGACGCGCCCGAAACTCATGGTGCGCCCGAGCCTGATCACGCGCGCGTCCGCCAGTACGTCCGACGACGCCACCGCTTTCAGAAAATGCGTGGTCTGGTCGACCGTGGTCATCGGACGATAGCCGCGGTTGGCTGCGAGGATCGCGATCACCATCGAGGTATCCGCCAGCGCCATCAGCGCCTGTCCGCAGACGATGCCGCCATCCCGGCATAGCCGGTCGGAAAACGCCATGCGTAGCACGGCGCGCGGTTGCCAGTCGGCGGGTGCCGCGGCCGGGGGCGCGGTTTCGATGCTGTCGACGGTGAGGCCGAGGTCCTGCACCCACGGTGCAAACACATCGCCCAGCACGCGCCGCGCTTCCGCGATGTCGAACTCCGCTGCTTTCGGCCCGGATGTCATTGCTGTTCCCCCTGCGAAATCTCCGCGACTGTTGTTACATTCCGAAACGAACTGCAATCCCCGTGATGGGGCGGCGAGGGCGTCCCGCCTTGAAACCGGGCGGAGTGACCGTTTATGCTGGGCCTGTGTTTCGTGAGGCGGGCCATGGCGCGGCGTCTATCCATCGTTTTGAGTATTCTCGCGCTTGGCCTCGTGCTCAGTGGCTGCACGAGGTGCGGGCCGATCTGGGATGATTGGATGCAGTCGCCAAAATCCTGCAAGTCGGATCACCTGTGAGTGGCTCGATGTGTCCGGATCGGCCGGGAACAAGGGGCGCTTGGCCGCAGCGCATTGTGCTTGGCCTCAGGTTTTTGCAGATGGTAGATGGTGCGGCGTTCAATCGATCGGGCAGGCCGGACGCCGGCAGGGAGGAGTTCCGATGAAAGTTCTAAGCGCGTCCGTATTGACGTTGGCATTGTTGCTCGGACCGGCCTTGTTGCCGGCACCTGCCGTTGCCCAGGCCACTGACGACTCGCCTCATATCAACCTGCTTGCCGACGGACCGGGCAAGACGGCGGAGGAAATCGAGAAGGCGAAGGAAGTCGAGAGGGCCTACAAGGACACGATGCGCAAGATCCCCGACGCCGCGGCCTCCAACGATCCCTGGGGCAACGTGCGAAACGACGGCCAGCCCAAGGCCAAGGCCGCCAGTCACGCGAAAACCGCGAAGCCGAAAGCCCACACCGCTAACCGCGGCTCGGCCAACTAGCGCTATCCCGCGCGGGTCGCCAGAAGCAACAACGCCACCGGAGCGGAATATGATCGCCCGGTGGCGTTGTGCCTAAACTGGGCAGTGCAATCCCCCAGTGTTTTTGTGTCGCAGGTCTTTGCCGGAAGGTTCAAAGCCGGATCGGGCCGGAGATGCGCGGGCTATTGCGCCGCGGCGGTCCAGATCGCGTAGGGCACTTCCCGTCCGGTTGCCTTGTCGAGCCGCATGCCGACGTACAGGACGCCGTCCGCCGAGCGGATTTCATAAGCCCAGGTCTGTCCGCCGCTGACGAGGCCGATTTCGTCGGCCGTCAGGTCGCGGATGCCGTTGGTCAGTCGGGTCATGTCGGTCTCCTGTCCGGTAAGCAAGAAATGCTCTCGCTCGCTTCGGGACAGGTGTAGCCGGCCGTACCGAAAGGCGGCGTGATCCAGATCACAGCCGCCGGGTCGCTCGCCGGGCAGGGTGCGTTCACGGCAACAAACGCCGTCACCACTCACGGAGAACGATCATGTCCAAGATTCAGAACGACACCCCCGCGATCCGCACCCTCGACGGCGCCGAACTCGACGCGGTCAGTGGTGGCGAGATTTCGCTTCGCGGCTATGGCCCGCCGAAGGTCAACATCTCGCCCTTCTCGGTCAATGCGCCGCTCGACATCGAATGGGTACTGCGCGGCCTGCCGCCCCAGCCGCCCGGCTGATCCGCGATGTTCCTCGGGGCCGGCCGACCCACTGTCTCCGGCCCGAAAGTTTTGATTAAGATTCAACACTCATTCTACGCAAACCCTGTTTTGCGTACCGGGAGAGTGCCCATGCTGACCACCGAACCTGGTTTGGCCCGGAATTTTCTGAATATCGCGTTCGCCGGCTTCGGCGTGCTCGTCGCGGTGCTGATTGCGGTAGCGCTCGCCTGAGCCCCTGCGCGATACTCCGCCCCGGCGAAGGGGCAGGAAACACCCGTCCGGAGCGCCGCGGCTCAATCGACTGGAACGACCGACGTGAGTGACAACAGCGGCGTGGACAAGGGGTTGCTGGCTCTGATCCAGGGCGTTCTAGGCACGCGTCACAGCGCGCCGCCGCCGGAATTCGAGTTGCCCCGCGACGAGCCCCTGGCTCCGGCCGAAACCGCCGAGCCGGCGCAGGCGGCCGAGAGCCCGGCTGCGGAAACTGTTGCCGGCCACGAACCCGATCGTCCGGCCGAAACCTATGACCGCCGTAAATCCGCCGACGAACTGGCGGCGATCATCCTGAAGGCGCTTCAGACACTCGACGGGGCGCCGGCGAGCGGTTTTGTCGTTACCGTCTACGGCAGCAATCCCTGGAATGCGATGCTGACCATCAAGCCGGAGGCTGGACCGATCCCCGATCCGGGATTGTGGCGGGCGCGTGTCCGCGAAATGGCCGTGCGGCT
>JBQCIZ010000042.1:0-5525 GCA_051953235.1 Nitrobacter sp.
TCAATGAAAAGGCGGCGCGGCTGTCGGGGCCGCCGCACGCCGCGATGGAGCGCAAGATCGCGGTGGTGAAGCGCATGGTGGCCTATGCACGCTCGGTGCCGGACACCTGGAGCGCCCATGAAAAGCTCGCCGATACGGCCAAGGGCTGGGCGATCCATGCCCTGGTGCTTGATATCGACGTTGGGCCGCTGCTGCAGACCCACAAGCTTCTGACGTCGGTGATCTTCGCCCGTAACAAGGGTTACACGCGTCCGCTGACGGCAGCCGAACTGGAGATGATGAATCTCACCGGCGACGGCACCGGCCTCGACATGGTGACCATGCCGCAGAGGATGCGGGAGCAGGTGCCGACCGCGAATTTTTTCCAGCGGCGCGGGTATGAGCGAAATCCTGTGGCGATCCGTCACAACACGGTGGCGAAACTGCTGGCGGTCACGGACGCGCGGATGGACAGTAATAGTACCAAGCCGGGCGCCCAGGCACTCGCCAGCGCCTTCTAGAAGGCGTGTCGTCAGCTTGGCCCGAACAGGAACTGGCCGTCGCCGTCGAGGAACGTGCCCTTGCGCATGTAGAGCTGGCCGTTCGCGCCGATGAAGAACAGCGTATTCCGCGGGACTTTCTTCGCGCCCTTGAGAAGGTCACCGGCATTGTTGGTGCCCATCTTGTAGGAAAAAAGCTTGCCGTCCTTGGTGTAGCCGTAACCCATGTCTTTCTCGAGCGCCCACGGCGTCGCTGTGCTTTGGGCGAGCGCCGCGGTCGACAGCATCGTCAGCGCGGCAGCGGTCAGTAGCATCTTCATCGGTGATATCGTCATCTTGTCCTCCCCGAAGCATTTCGCCGGGGCATCCCGTGCCCGTCGATCCGTCATCGGATTCCATGCGCTTCGCGGCATTCTCTCGTCGCGACAGCGATGTCCAGTATGAATCGGATGCGCTCAATCTAGCGGTCGCGGTTTTGAAGGAAAGAGTACTTCTGTCGCAGCCGCCAAGCCGCTCCGCGCTGCTATCTAATGCAATGATAATGTTGAATAAATTGGTGATGAGGCGTGGCACATTTGCCGTGCCGGCAGAACCGGGCTCCGCAATTTGTCATTTCCTGCATCCCGCATCGCCGCTATCTTCCCGGTCCTGCGAACGCCGCGCCGGATCAAGAAGCGGCAAGGGGGATGATCGGGATGATGCGTGTGTTGAAATACATCTTTGCTATCGGCCTCCTCGCGATTCTGCTGTCCCCGGTTTCCAGTCATGCCGACGAGTTCAGACTCAGCAACAACCAGCGGATTTCGTGCGGGCGAGGCCTCAGCGCTGGCAAGCTCAATACGGCGACCTGCCGGTCCTATGCCTATCTCTTCGACATCAAGACGTCCGAATATTACCGCTGCACCGTGAGCCTCGCGCTCACCCGCAACAACAAGGAGGTTTTGAATGTCCAGAGCGACGGCAGCTGCGTGAAGAAGGCCCGGATTTTCGATACCGACTCCAACTATTCCTTCGACGCAACCGAAACGGAGCCGCCGAACACCAATTCGTTCTTCGGCCAGGGCGGCTACGCGGTCTGGGCCAGCGACAACAATACGCGCAAGGTCCGCGGCTGCATCATCATCAGTTCCGGATTGGGATCCGACATCTCGAAGTGCGTTGACATGAAATTCGAGTAGCCTGCGGAACCCCGCAGCGATCCCGATCGCGCATCCTAGACCAACGTCTAGAATGCTTTTTGTCGCAGTCTGCCTGTTTTGCGGCCGGGCGGGTTGACCGCGGCACGTCATCCGGTCAACTTCCGCGTGCAGTAACTGGGGAGAAGAATAACTAATGAAGTCCAAATTGCTCGTTGCCGTTGCTTTGTCCGCCATTGCCTTGTCGGCACCCGCTGCCCATGCGCAGCAGTTCATCAACGTGCTGACCGGCGGAACCTCCGGCGTTTATTATCCGCTCGGCGTCGCCATCGGAAAAATCTACAGCGACAAGATTCCGAATGTGAAGACCCAGGTCCAGGCCACCAAGGCTTCGGTCGAAAATCTCAATCTGCTGGAGCAGGGCCGGGGCGAGATCGCCTTTACGCTCGGCGACTCGCTGAAGGCCGCGTGGGAAGGCGATGAGGACGCCGGCTTCAAGAAGAAGCTGACCAAGCTGCGCACCATCGGAGCGATTTACCCGAACTATATCCAGATCGTCGCAACCGCCGATAGCGGCATCAAGACGTTGTCCGACCTCAAGGGCAAGACGCTCTCGGTCGGCGCGCCGAAATCAGGCACCGAGCTGAACTCGCGGGCGATCCTGAAAGCGGCCGGCATGGACTACAAGGATCTCGGCAAGGTCGAGTATCTGCCGTTCGCGGAGTCGGTCGACCTGATGAAGAATCGTCAGCTCATGGCGACGTTGCAGTCGGCGGGCCTCGGCGTGGCCTCACTCAAGGATCTCAGCAACTCCAGCGACATTACCGTGGTGTCGGTGCCGAAGGAGATCGTCGACAAGATCGGGCCGCCGTTCATTTCGGCAACCATCCCGGCCAACACCTACAAGGGCCAGGACAAGGATGTTCCGACAGCGGCGGTGGTGAATTACCTCGTCACCAGCTCTGCGGTATCGGACGACCTTGCCTATCAGATGACGAAGCTGGTCTACGAGTCGCTGCCCGACCTGGAGGCCGCGCACTCGGCCGCGAAGGGCATCAAGCTCGAGAACGCCGCGTTGGGAAGCCCGGTTCCGATGCATCCCGGCGCGATCCGCTACTTCAAGGAAAAGGGCCTCATCAAGTAAGACCTGATCGAGCGAGGCCTCCTTCAGGATCGGCACGCCGGCGGACCAACCGCCGGCGTTTCTTTTTCGGAGCCGATCGGCTGGCCGCGGCTGTGAGTTCCGCGACCGAATCGGCAAAATCTCCGCAGAATGGTTGAATTCAAGCGGAAGCTTTGAGACAAGGGCCTCGGGCCGGACATAATGTCCGATGAGGGGCTTTGAGATGTTGCAGACGCAGGACGCCGCGGCGCCCGTCAAGCTCGAGTTCGACAATTTCGAGCATGGATTTCCCGAAGGATTCGGCCCCGGCGGCTGGGGGCGGCTGGCCTATGCCATCGGCATCGCCTTCACGGTGTTCCAGCTTGTCATCGCAGCATGGAACGTGTTGCCGAGTCAGGTCGTGCGCGGCGTTCACGTCGGCTTCCTGATCCTGATGACGTTCGGGCTTGTCGGCAACTTTACTGCCAAGACCAACACCGGCCGCGCGCTGGGCTGGTTCGTCGGCGGCATCGGTTTCCTGTGCGGCCTTTACCAGTGGATCTTCTATGCCGACCTGATCCTGCGCGATGGCGATCCGACCACGCTTGACCTGGTGGTTGGAACGCTGCTCGCCGTGCTGATCTTCGAAGGGACCCGCCGGCTGATGGGTCTCGCGCTGCCGCTGATGTGCGGCGCGTGCATCGTCTACTGGTTCTTCGGCCAGTACCTGCCGTCGCCGTTCAATCATCGCGGTTATGCCTTCGATCAGGTCATCACGCATCTGTCCTACGGCACCGAGGGCTTTTACGGCGTGCCGATCTACGTCTCCGCGACCTACATTTTCCTCTTCATCCTGTTCGGCTCGTTCCTCGAACGCGCCGGCATGATCCAGTTGTTCACCGACGTCTCGCTCGGCCTGTTCGGCCGGACCCGCGGCGGCCCCGCCAAGGTCGCGGTGGTCGCTTCCGGCATGATGGGAACGATCTCGGGGTCGGGCGTCGCCAACGTGGTGACCGTCGGCCAGTTCACGATTCCGCTGATGATCAGGTTCGGCTACCGCCGCGCCTTCGCCGCCGGCGTCGAGGCTACCGCGTCGATGGGCGGCCAGATCATGCCGCCGGTGATGGGCGCGGTCGCCTTCATCATGGCGGAAACGCTGGGCGTCGATTACTCCGTCATCGTCAAGGCCGCCGTCATTCCGGCGTTCCTGTATTTCGCCTCCGCGTTCTGGATGGTGCATCTCGAAGCCGGCAAGCACGGCCTCGTCGGCATGAGTCGTGCCGAGATTCCGAGCGCGTGGAAGGCGCTGGTCGATCGCTGGTTTCTCGTGCTGCCGCTGATCGCGCTGGTTTACATGCTGTTCGAGGGCTTCACGCCGCTCTATGCCGGCACCATGGGGCTGTCGTTGACGGTGGCGCTCATCCTCGGCGCCAGCATCGTGCTCGGCCTGCCCAATCAGGCCTTACGCTATGTGTTCTGGATCGGGCTGGCGCTGATCGTCGGCGTCGTCTCGCGGAACGGTCTCGACATCGTGCCGGTGGCTTGCGTGATCGCGGGGCTCGTTGTGATCTGCGCGCTCACGCGCGGCGGCCGCGCGACATTGGTGGCATGCCGCGACTCGCTCGCCGAAAGCGCCAAGTCGGCGATCACCGTCGGCATGGCCTGTGCCATCGTCGGCACCATCATCGGTATGATGACGCAGACCGGCGTCGGCACCGTGTTCGGCGGATGGGTGATCGGGCTCGGCGCCAAGAGCCTGTTCCTGGCGCTGATCATGACCATGCTGCTGTCGATCCTGCTCGGCACCGGCATCCCGACGATCCCGACCTACATCATTACGGCGTCGCTCGCGGCGCCCGCACTCGCCAAGCTCGGCGTGCCGCTGATCGTCAGCCACATGTTCGCGTTCTATTACGGCATCATGGCCGACCTTTCGCCGCCGGTGGCGCTGGCGGCACTGGCAGCGGCGCCGATCGCCAAGGAAAACCCGGACAAGATCGGCTGGGAGGCGATGCGCATCGCGCTCGCGGGGTATGTCATTCCCTTCATTGCGGTGTATTCCCCCGCGCTGATGCTGCAGCCGGGCGATCCCATGGCGGCCGAACTCGGCTTCTACGGCGCGGTCGCGTATTCCACGATCAAGGCGCTGATCTCGATCGCATTATTCGGCATGGTGGCGATCGGTTACCTGTTCGCGCGGATGACGATCCTGGAACGCGTCCTTTCATTCCTCGCAGCGCTCTGTCTGCTCGGCGAATTCCAGTACAGCGACTGGGTGGGCTTCGCCCTGGCGATCCTGATTGTCGGCTGGCAGTGGCGGCAGCGGGCCCGCCCCGTGGCGGTCGCGGCTTGAGCCTTTGTCTCATCTCCGCGGGCGTCACCAAGGTGCTGGCGGTCGCAGCCTTCACGCTGGTGTGGACCCATTCCATCGAGAAGATCGACTGGCAGGAAGACTGGCGCGTGACGCCGCGTGGCCTCGAACTGGTCGAGGCGCGCGTCAAGGGATCGGGTGCCGGGATGGAGCCGCCGCCGGAGGCGCGGCTGGTCAATGGCTGGTTTCAGTGGCAGCCGAAGCCCGTGCCACGCCCGGAGGTCGTGCTCGGCAATTCCGGTCTCGCCGGCGAATGGCGGCTGTGTCGCGGCGGAAAGTGTCGTACCCTGTCCGATATTCTGGGGCATCCGGTGGGGGTTCACACCACGACGATGCGCGCATGCGACGAACCCGTTCCTCACTGAGGCGCAATGCGGATATTTTTTGCGGCATTGATGATCGGCCTCGCCGGAACTCCGGCGCTGGCGCAGGACGAT
>JBQCIZ010000043.1:0-4684 GCA_051953235.1 Nitrobacter sp.
TGGACCGAGCGTTGGGCGCCGGCGGCCGATCCGCCGGTGCTTGGCGCCGTCGGTCCGATCTACGGCACGCTACTCACATCGGTGATCGCCATGGCGATCGCCATTCCTGTCGGGCTTGGCATCGCTGTTTTTCTTACAGAGCTGTGCCCGCAATGGCTGCGGCGGCCGATCGGCATCGCCATCGAACTGCTCGCCGGCATTCCCTCGATCATCTACGGCATGTGGGGATTCTTCGTGCTCGGGCCATTTCTGGCCGACACGTTCCAGCCCTTCATGATCCGCATGTTCGATGGCGTGCCCGTGCTGGGCACGATCTTCGCCGGCCCGCCGTCTTATCTCAGCCTGTTCAATGCTTCGCTGGTGCTGGCGATCATGGTGCTGCCGTTCATCACCGCGATTTCCGTCGACGTGTTCAAGACGGTACCTCCGGTTTTGAAGGAAGCCGCCTATGGCCTCGGCTGCACCACCTGGGAAGTCGTTCGCAGCGTCGTCATTCCCTACACCAGGGTCGGCGTGCTCGGCGGCGTCATGCTGGCGCTCGGTCGCGCGCTCGGCGAGACCATGGCGGTGACATTCATCATCGGCAATGCGTTTCGCGTCTCCGGCTCGATCTTCGCGCCCGGCACCACGATTTCGGCCGCGATCGCCAGCGAATTCGCCGAAAGCGACGGCCTGCATCAATCCGGCCTGATCCTGCTCGGCCTGCTACTGTTCGTGCTGACCTTCTTCGTGCTCGCAGCCGCGCGGCTGATGCTGCTGCGGCTCGAGACCAGGGCGGGGAAGTGATCCAATGAACCCGATCTATCTCAAGCGCCGGCGCAGCGATATTGTCATCAGGGCCCTGTGCCTTGCCGCCGCGATCTTCGGCGTGATCTGGCTGGCGCTGATCCTGTTTACGCTGTTCTACAACGGTCTCGCCGGTCTCAGCTTCGAGATATTCACCCGCAACACGCCGCCGCCGGGATCGACCGAAGGTGGCCTGCTCAACGCCATCGTCGGCTCGGTCATGATGACTGTGATCGGCGTCGGCATCGGCGCGCCGCTCGGCATGTTCGCCGGAACCTATCTTGCCGAATACGGCAAGCACGACAAGCTGACGCCGGTGATCCGCTTCATCAATGACATCCTGCTCAGCGCGCCCTCGATCATCATCGGCCTGTTCATCTACGGCGCAGTGGTGGTGCCGATGAAGGGATTTTCAGCAATCGCCGGCGCGCTGGCGCTTGCCGTGATCGTGATTCCGGTGGTGCTGCGCACCGCCGAGGACATGCTGCGGCTGGTGCCCAATCCGTTGCGCGAGGCGGCTTCCGCGCTCGGGCTGCCGCGTTCGCTGGTGATCCGCAAAATTGCCTATCGCTCGGCGCGGGCAGGTCTCATCACCGGCGTGCTGCTCGCAACCGCGCGGGTCGCCGGCGAGACAGCACCGCTGCTGTTCACCGCGCTGAGCAACCAGTTCTTCAGTCTGGATCTCGCGCGATCGATGGCCAACCTGCCGGTGACCATCAACAACTTCGTCCAGAGTCCCTATCCCTATTGGAAGCAGCTCGCCTGGAGCGGCGCGCTGCTGATTACGCTGACCGTGCTGGCGCTGAACATCGGCGCTCGCGTGATCGGCGCCGAAAGGAAAACCAAATGAGCGATCTGTCAGTTGCGTCGAGTGCGGCCGCTTCGGTGCCGCCGGTCCGGGTGTCGCCCGAAAGCCGCGCCAAGGTCACCGTGCGCGATCTCAACTTCTATTACGGCGATCATCACGCCCTGAAGGGGATCAACCTCAAATTGATGGCCGGACAGGTCACCGCCTTCATCGGGCCGTCGGGTTGCGGCAAGTCGACGCTGCTGCGGATCTTCAACCGCATGTACGATCTCTACCCCGGCCAGCGCGCCGAGGGTCAGGTGATGCTGGACAATGCCAACATCCTCGATCCCAAGCTCGACCTGAATTTGCTGCGCGCGCGGGTCGGCATGGTGTTCCAGAAGCCGACGCCGTTCCCGATGACGATCTATGAGAACATCGCGTTCGGCATCCGGCTGTACGAGAAGCTGCCGAAGTCCGAAATGGACGGCCGGGTCGAGAAGGCGCTGCGCGGCGGCGCCCTGTGGAACGAGGTCAAGGATAAGCTCAACGCCAGCGGGCTCAGCCTCTCTGGCGGCCAGCAGCAGCGCCTGTGCATCGCGCGGACCGTGGCGGTGCGGCCCGAGGTGATCCTGTTCGACGAGCCGTGCTCGGCGCTCGATCCGATCTCTACCGCCAAGGTCGAGGAACTGATCGACGAGCTCAAGGAGGATTACACCATCGCGATCGTCACACATAACATGCAGCAGGCGGCGCGCGTGTCGGACTCGACCGCGTTCATGTATCTCGGCGAGTTGGTCGAGTTCGGCCAGACCAACAAGCTGTTCACGTCGCCGACCGATCGCCGCACCCAGGATTACATCACAGGCCGTTTCGGCTGAGACTTGCTGAAGGGCCGGGAGAGAACTGACATGGGAATGGAACATACCGCCAAGGCTTTCGACGACGATCTCCAGGAGATCGCGCGGCTGGTCTCCGAAATGGGCGGTCTCGCCGAACGGCAGATCGTCGAATCCGTGGACGCGCTGATCCGCCGCGATGCTGCGCTCGGCGCACGAGTCGTCGCGGCCGATGCGCAGATCGATCAGTTGCAGCGCGCCATCGAGGAGCGCGCCGTGCTGACCATTGCGCGGCGGCAGCCGATGGCGGTGGACTTAAGGGAAATCGTCGGCGCGATGCGGGTTGCGACCGATCTCGAACGGATCGGCGATCTCGCCAAGAACATGGGCAAGCGCGTGGTCGCGCTGGACAGCGATTTCCATCCGCTGAAACTGATCCGTGGCATCGAGCACATGACCGATCTGGTGCAATCGCAGGTCAAGTCGGTGCTGGACGCCTATGCGGCGCACGATTTGCCGTCGGCGATGGCGGTCTGGAAGGGCGACGAGGAGGTCGACGCGATCTGCACCTCTTTGTTCCGCGAACTTCTGACCTACATGATGGAGGACCCGCGCAATATCGGGTTCTGTATCCACCTGATGTTCTGTGCCAAGAATATCGAGCGCATCGGCGATCACGCCACCAACATCGCAGAGACGGTGTTTTACATGATCGAGGGCCAGCAGATACTCGACAAGCGTCCCAAGGGGGACATGACGAGCTTTGCATCGGCGGCTCCTGGTAACTAGAGGCAAGCGAGAGACGATGGGTGCACGCATTCTGGTGGTCGAGGACGAGGAGGCGCTGACGACGCTTCTGCGCTATAACCTCGACGCGGAAGGGTATGAGGTCGAGACGGTTGCGCGGGGCGACGAGGCGGAGACGCGGCTGAAGGAGCGCGTCCCCGATCTCGTGGTGCTGGACTGGATGCTGCCGGGCCTCTCCGGCATCGAACTATGCCGCCGCCTGCGGGCCTGGCCCGAAACCAAGCAGCTTCCGATCATCATGCTGACTGCGCGCGGCGAGGAGAGCGAGCGCATACGCGGACTTGCGACCGGCGCCGACGACTACGTCGTCAAACCGTTCTCGGTGCCCGAACTGCTGGCGCGGGTGAAAAGTCTGCTGCGGCGCGCAAGTCCCGAGCGGCTCGCCGCGGTTCTGAGTTTTGGCGACATCGAGCTCGATCGCGATAAGCACCGCGTCGCGCGGTCGGGTCGTCCGATCGATCTCGGGCCAACCGAGTATCGTCTGCTGGAGTTCTTTCTCGAGCATCCCGGCCGCGTGTTCAGCCGCGAGCAACTGCTCGACAGCGTCTGGGGCCGCGACATCTATATCGACGAACGCACCGTGGACGTGCATATCGGGCGCCTGCGCAAGCTGCTCAATCCCGATGGCGAGCCGGATCCGATCCGTACCGTGCGTGGCGCAGGCTACGCGCTCGACGAGCGGTTCTCGAAGGCGGCAGAGTAAAAGCTTAGAGAGATGACCTCTCTTTACCTCTCCCCGTTTACGGGGAGAGGTCGGCGCCGTCGGTGATGCGAAGCATCATCCGATGCGCCGGGTGAGGGAGAATATTCAGGAAAAAGCAGCCCCTCACCCCAACCCTCTCCCCGCAAGAGCGGGGCGAGGGAGTCCACTATCGCGTCTTCGGCGGCTGGCGGCGGCGGTCGGCCGCAGGCTGATAGGCGACGCGCGAGTGGTGCGCGCAGTAGGGCAGGCCGGTAAGCGCCTTGCCACCGCAGAAAAAGAATTCCGGACTCGAGGGATCGCCGACCGGCCAGTGGCAGGTGGCCTCGTTGAGTTCGAGCAGCGACAGACGCTGGCTCATCGGAACGACGTTGTCATAGGCGATCGGATCGGGTTCGAGCTCGACCTCGAAGGCGTGCGCCAGCGCGGTGTTGCCGCGCGACACCGGGCGCGACACCCGCATCATGTGTTGGGCCGGACGAGCCTTGCGCGGGCGCGGCGCAGCCGAGGATGGGCTCTTGGCACGGCCGGACAGGCCCAGCCGGTGCACCTTGCCGATCACGGCATTGCGCGTCACGTTCCCGAGTTCGGCGGCGATCTGGCTCGCGGACAGGCCCGCTTCCCAGAGCTTCTTCAGTTGTTCGACGCGATCGTCGGTCCAGGTTATCACCGTCATCGCACTCTCTTCCCTTGTGTCGCGCGCCCCTCCGCAAAGGCCGCGCCAGAAATCCGTCCCCCTGAAAACCCGTGCGGGCAGAATCCCTT
>JBQCIZ010000044.1:0-4868 GCA_051953235.1 Nitrobacter sp.
TCGATCAGAAGCGGATCGACGTCTATGCCGACGTGATCGAGGACCACCAGTTCATCCATGTCGATCCCGAACGGGCCAGGCGCGAAACCGCGTTCGGCACCACCATCGCCCACGGCTTCCTCACCATGTCGCTGCTCAGCATCATGTCGTACGAGGTGATGCCGCTGGTCGAGGGTGTGACCATGGGGGTGAATTACGGCTTCGACCGGCTCCGGTTCATCTCGCCGGTGAAATCCGGCTCTCGCGTTCGGGGCCGCTTTACGCTAACTGAAGCGACGCTTCGCAAGCCCGGCGAACTGCTGTCGCGGACCGCCGTGGCTGTCGAGATCGAGGGCGAGAAGCGCTCCGCGCTGGTCGCCGACTGGCTCGGGCTTCTCTACTTTTCCGGGTAACAGGGACTGAATTCATGACAATCAGGTTTGACGGCCGCGTGGCCATCGTGACCGGCGCGGGCAACGGCCTTGGCCGCGCCCATGCGCTGGGACTGGCGAGCCGCGGCGCAAAGGTCGTGGTCAACGATTTCGGCGGCGCCCGCGACGGCACCGGCGGCTCGCTGACGCCGGCCGAGGCCGTGGTCCAGGAGATCCGGAAAGCTGGTGGCGAGGCGATGGCGGACGGCGCCGATGTCTCCAACTACGAGCAGGTCAAAGCGATGGTCGCCAAGGCGACCGAGAAATGGGGCAGCGTCGATCTGCTCTGCGCCAACGCTGGCATCCTGCGCGACAAGTCGTTCGGCAAGATGGAAGCTGCCGATTTCGCAAAAGTGATCGACGTGCATCTGACCGGCACGTTCTATTGCTGCAAGGCGGTGTGGGACGGCATGCGCGCGCGCAACTACGGCCGCATTGTGCTGACCACGTCGTCGTCGGGCCTTTACGGAAATTTCGGCCAGGCCAACTACGGCGCCGCCAAGTCCGGCATGGTCGGCCTGATGAATGTGCTCGCCGAAGAAGGCCGCAAGAGCGACATCCGCGTCAACATCATCTCGCCGACCGCGGCGACCCGCATGACCGAGGAATTGTTGCCGCCGCAGGCGCTGGAACTGATGAAGCCGGAATCGATTACGCCGGCGGTGGAGTACATGCTGAGCGAGAACGCGCCGACCCGCACCATCATGGGCGCGGGCGCGGGCTCGTTCGCGGTGATCAAGATCCTCGAAAGCGAGGGCATCAATTTGCCTCCGTCCGACTGGACGCCGGATGCGGTCGCCGCGCATTTCGACGAGATCGCCGATATGTCCAAGGCCAAGGCCTTGCAGGGTGCGTTCGAGCAGACCCAGAAGTACGTCGCGCAGGCTGCGGCGCGGGCCGGCATCAAGCTGGAGCGCTGACTGTCCAAAAAGGGCGAGAATTGCGTCATGGCCGGGCTTGTCCCGGCCACCTACGTCTTTCGATACGCGAGGCGAGGAAGACGTGGATGCCCGGCATAAAGCCGGGCATGACATGATAGCTATGGCGGTAGATCACTCCCTCAGGCATATCCATCGCCATGTCTGATGCCCTCAAAACCCAAGCTGCCGTCATCGGCGCCGGCCCCGCGGGCCTGATGGCGGCTGAAGTGCTCGCGCAAGGTGGCGTGGGCGTGACGGTATTCGATGCGATGCCGTCGGCGGGCCGCAAATTCCTGATGGCGGGGCGGGGCGGGCTCAACCTCACGCACAGCGAGTCGTTGCCGGCTTTTCTCGAACGCTACGGTGCAGCGTCGCCATTCCTCAAACCAGCAATCGATTCATTTTCGCCCGATGCGTTACGCGCATGGGTCGACGATCTCGGACAACCAACCTTTGTCGGCTCGAGCGGACGCGTATTTCCGAAAACGCTCAAGGCGTCGCCGCTGCTGCGCGCGTGGCTAAGGCGTCTCGACTCCCTTGGCGTGACATTCGCGTTGAGGCATCGCTGGACTGGCTGGGATCGCGACAACCGCCTTTTGTTTCAGACGCCCGGCGGCGAGCGCGCCGTTGCATCGGATGCGACCGTGCTGGCGCTTGGTGGCGCAAGCTGGCCGCGGCTCGGCTCTGATGGCTCATGGGCCGATCTGCTGACACGACGCGGCATTGCGGTTGCGCCGCTGCAGCCATCCAACTCCGGATTCGCGGTGGCATGGTCCGCGCCGTTCCGCGATCGCTTCGAAGGCCAGCCGTTGAAGAGCGTCGGGCTGTCGTCCGGCATGCAGACGATTCGTGGTGAAGCGATCGTCACGCGCGGCGGCATCGAAGGCGGGGCGGTCTATGCGCTGTCGTCGACCTTGCGCGAACAGATCAACGTCGCGGGGCATGCGATGCTTCACGTCGACCTGCGCCCGGATGTTGCGATGGGCGACCTCGCATCTCGGCTCGGCGCGCCGAAGGGCAAGCAATCCGTCTCGAACTGGCTGCGCAAGGCGGCGGGCCTTTCGCCCATCGCCATCGGCCTGTTGCAGGAAGCTGCGCTCGCGTCCGGGCAACCGCTGGCATCGCGATCTCCCGTGGCGCTGGCCGCGCTGATCCACGCCGTTCCCGTGACGCTGACCGGAATCGCGCCGCTCGCGCGCGCAATCTCGTCCGCGGGTGGAATAACATTCAACGAACTCGATGCCGATTACATGATCCGAAAACTGCCCGGCGTGTTTGCGGCTGGCGAGATGCTGGACTGGGAGGCGCCGACCGGCGGCTACCTGTTGCAGGCTTCATTCGCGACCGGTGCTGCGGCCGGACGCGGCGCGCTGCAATGGCTGAAGAAAAATAAATAGCCGTCGCCCTTCGAGGCCTTCGCTGCGCTATGGCACCTCCAGCCGAACGAATTCGTTCGGCGGGAGTGACGGCAAGACCATTGCGCGGGGGTGATGGCAGAGACCTTGGGCGTCATCCTGAGGTGCGCGCTCTCAGCGGCGCAAGTGCGCCACAGCGCGCCTCGAAGGATGACCTCGATCAACTACCGCAACTTGCCCCGCGCCGCGACCGGGAGCGTCCCCAAACTCTCATCGCCGCGCACCATCACCACCTCGTCCACCATGTTGACGACGACGCAGACGTGATTGGGCACGATGCGCACGACGTCGCCCACCGCGGGCCGGGTGTTGCTGCGCGTGAGATCGAGGAAGCCATGCTCCTCGGCGAAGCGCGCGATCCTGGCTTCGGGATGTTCGAGGATCAGGCCGTGGCCCTCGAGCCCGCCGCCGGTGTCCGATGTCAGCGTCTTGGAACCGGCGTCGAGAATGCCGCGATCCGGCGCGGCGCGGCTGACCACGGTGGCGTAAACCGTCAAAGCGCAGTCGTCCCAGCCTGCGACGCCGGCCGCGACCTGCATGCGATCATTATAGATGTAGGTACCTGGGCGATGCTCGGTGGCGCCCTTGAGCTTGCCGACATTCTTCATGTTGGGTGAGCCACCGGTCGAGACAATCGACGGCTCCAGTCCCGCGGCGCGCACGCCGGCCAGCGCCTCGTCGTAGAATTTTTGTGCCTCAAGCCAGCCGCTCTCGGTTGGATACAGCATGAAGCCCGCAAAGCTCAGGCCTTTGGTGGCGGCGATCTCGCGCGCCAATGCGATGGCCTCGGCGGGCGTTTCGACGCCAGCGCGCTTGCGGCCGGTGTCGCATTCGACAGCGACGCGGATCTCGCGCCCGGATTGCGCGGCGGCTTTCGGCAAACCGGCGACGACGACAGAATTGTCGGCAACGACCGTGACGTTCGCTTTCGCCTGCAGCGCGCCGAGCCGTGCCATCTTCTCGTCGCCCAGAAGATTGTAGCTGATGAGGATATCGTCGATCCCGGCTTCCGCCATCACTTCGGCTTCGCCGAGCTTCTGGCAGGTGATGCCGCGCGCCCCGGCCGCGATCTGCATCCTGGCGAGCATCGGGCTCTTATGGGTCTTGATGTGCGGCCGGTTGGCGACACCGGCCGCCTCGCAAGCCGCCTGGATGCGTGCGATGTTGCGCTCGACGCGATCCATGTCGATAACAAGCGCCGGCGTGCCGTAGTCGCGGGCGATTTTCGCGGCGAGGGGTGTTGTCATGATTCCGATCCTCGATTTACGCCGTCGCCCTTCGAGGCGCGCATAGAATGCGCGCACCTCAGGGTGACGGTCACAGATGGTAGCGTCATCCTGAGGTGCGAGCCAAGGCGCGCAATTGCGCGCCGACTTGCGAGCCTCGAAGGATGGCTATCGCGGTCACGCGCCTTCGATCTCCTCGCGCAGCATTTCCAGCTCCAGCCAGCGATCCTCGGCCTGCTGCAGTTCGGTCTGGGCTTTCGCCAATGCGACCGAAACCTTGTCGAAGGTCGCGCGATCCTTCGCGTAGAGATTGGGATCGTCAAGGTGCTGCTGCTGCTTCGCGATCTCCGCCTGAAGCTTTGCCATGGTCTTTGGCAAGGTTTCCAGCGCGTGCTTCTCGTTGAAATTGAGCCGCCGCTTGACCGAAGCGGACGCCGCCGGCTTTGACGGACGCTCGGCTTCGGGCGCTTGCGCGGTCGCGGCCTTCGGCGCGTCGCGTTTGATGTCGGCGCCGCGTTGCGCCAGCATGTCGGTGTAGCCGCCGGCATATTCGATCCAGCGGCCGTTGCCCTCGGGCACGATCACCGACGTCACGACACGATCGAGAAAATCGCGGTCGTGGCTGATGAGGATCACGGTGCCTTCGTAGTCGCCGAGCATCTCCTCGAGTACGTCGAGGGTTTCGAGGTCGAGGTCGTTGGTCGGCTCGTCCAGCACCAGCAGGTTGGAGGGTTTTGCCAGCGCGCGCGCCAGCATCAGGCGACCGCGTTCGCCGCCGGACAGCACCTCGAGCGGGGTGCGCATCTGCTCCTGCGCGAATAGAAAGTCTTTCATGTAGCTGACCACATGACGCGGCTTGCCGCCGACCATGACATGGTCGCCGCGTCCGCCGGTCAG
>JBQCIZ010000045.1:0-7203 GCA_051953235.1 Nitrobacter sp.
CGTGAAGAAGGCGCTGACCAAGGACGCGCTGGCACAGCGGCCCGCAGATCTTTGGCGCTACCGCGAATTGCTGCCGGTGCGGAAGGTCAGCGACATCGTCAGTCTCGGCGAGGTGATGACGCCGCTGATCCGGTTGCCGCGCATCTCGAAGCAGATCGGCGGCGGCGAGATCATCGTGAAGGACGAGGGACGATTGCCGACCGGTTCGTTCAAGGCGCGCGGGCTGGTGATGGCGGTGTCGATGGCGAAGGCGCTCGGCATCAAGCACATGGCGATGCCGACCAACGGCAACGCCGGCGCGGCGCTCGCCGCCTACGCGACCCATTGCGGGATCAAGACCACGATCTTCTGTCCGGCGGATACGCCGGAAGTCAATGTTAGCGAGATCGAACTGCAGGGCGCGACGGTCTACCGCGTCAACGGACTGATCGACGATTGCGGCAAGATCGTCGGCGAGGGCAAGGCCAAGGTCGGCTGGTTCGACACCTCGACGCTGAAAGAGCCGTATCGCATCGAAGGCAAGAAGACGATGGGGCTCGAACTCGCCGAACAACTCGGCTGGGACGTGCCCGACGTGATCTTCTATCCGACCGGTGGCGGCACCGGCCTGATCGGCATGTGGAAGGCGTTCGACGAACTGGAAAAGATCGGCTTCATCGGATCGAAGCGGCCGCGCATGGTCGCGGTGCAGGCGGAAGGCTGCGCGCCGATGGTTCGCGCCTTCGAGAAGGGTGAAGAACACGCGCCGCGCTGGGAAGATGCGCACACGATCGCGTCCGGCATTCGCGTGCCGCAAGCGGTCGGAGATTTTCTTATTCTCCGCGCCGTGCGCGAGAGCAAAGGCTTCGCAATTGCGGTAAGCGACGAGAAGATTTCCGCTGCGCTGCACGATGTTTCGCGCGAGGAAGGTTTGTTGTTGTGTCCCGAAGGCGCAGCAACCTATGCTGCCTACAAGGAAAGCCTTGCAGACGGCCGCGTTGCAAAGACCGATCGCGTGATGCTTTTCAATTGCGCAACGGGATTGAAGTATCCGTTGCCGCCGGTCACGCGGACGCTCGATCGTCACAAGCCGATCGACTACGCGCAATTTTAGTTCAGGCCTCCATCGCGTGGTCTGGCGATGGAGGTTATTGAATGAAACGAGCGATTGTTGCCGCTGCTTTTGCGTTGCTTGCGGTTGCCGGACCTGCGCGCGCCGACGATTATCCGACGCATCCGATCACCATGGTAGTGCCGTTCTCGGCGGGCGGGCCGACCGATGCGCTGGCGCGCATTCTAGGCAAGTTCATGGAGACGAAGCTCGGCAAGAGCATCGTGATCGAGAATGTCACGGGCGCCGCAGGCTCCATCGGCGTGGCGCGCGTGGTGCATGCCGCGCCTGACGGTTACACCGTCAGCATCGGCCACCTCGGCACCCACGTCGCCAACGGTGCGATCTACAAGCTTGGCTATGATCTGGTGACGGATCTCGATCCCGTGGTGCTGCTGCCGAGCAATCCGATGATCATCGTCAGCAAGAAAGCCGTGCCGGCCAAATCGCTGAAGGAACTGATCGACTGGATCAAGGCACAACCTGCGCCGGCCACCGCCGGCACGGCGGGGGCGGGATCCGGATCGCACATCGCGGGCATCTATCTGGAAAACCTGACCGGGGTAAAATTGCAGTTCGTGCCGTATCGCGGCACGGCCCCGGCGATGAACGATCTGATCGCGGGGCAGATCGACCTAATGGTCGATCAACTGTCGAACTCGATCGCCCAGGTGCGGGCCGGGACCATTCGCGGCTATGCCGTGACCGATACGGCGCGGGCGCAGTCCGCACCGGATATTCCCACAGCGGACGAGGCGGGCGTGAAGGGCTTCCACATGACGCTGTGGTCGGGTCTCTGGGTGCCCAAGGGCACGCCGAAGGAGATCGTCGCCAAGCTCAACGCCGCCGCTGTCGAAGCCATGAGGGATCCGGGCGTCCGCAAGCAGCTCGAAAACCAGGGCCTGCAGGTGCCTCCGGCCGACAAACTGACGCCCGAAGCGCTGGGAGCCTGGCAGAAAGCCGAGGTCGCCAAGTGGTGGCCGATGATCAAGGCGGCGCACGTTTCGGTCCAGTAGCCGCAGGCAATTCTGGCTGGCGGCGAGCGCGGAGAGGGGCTACCGATCCGGCGTACTCGGTCTTGTTCGGCTCCTGGATGGGGTTGCACGATGGCCACGATTGTTGCGTCCGCGCCACAGGTGCCGAACATTTAACCCTGCGGGCAGGTGGCACCCGCACATGCCGCTATTTGGCCACACGTCTTCGTGAAATCATTCTAAGGCCACGGCGCTCGCGATTGGCCCGGAAATTTTCCGCTTCGGAAATCTTCCGGGTCCAAAAGGTGCCCGCGGGAGGAACGGGTTCGCGATGGACGCCAAGACGAGCATCAAGAGCAGGCTGCCAAGCCGCCATGTGACGGAGGGCCCCGAAAGGGCACCCCATCGCTCGTATCTTTACGCCATGGGTCTGACGACCCAGCAGATTCACCAGCCCTTCGTCGGCGTTGCCTCGTGCTGGAACGAGGCTGCGCCCTGCAATATTTCGCTCATGCGCCAGGCGCAGGCGGTGAAGAAGGGTGTTTCCGCAGGCGGCGGTACGCCTCGCGAGTTCTGTACCATCACGGTGACCGACGGCATCGCCATGGGTCACGCTGGCATGTACTCCTCGCTGCCGTCGCGCGAATGCATTGCCGATTCCGTCGAACTGACCATCCGCGGCCACGCCTACGACGCCCTTGTCGGTCTTGCCGGCTGCGACAAGTCGCTGCCGGGCATGATGATGGCCATGGTGCGCCTGAACGTGCCCTCGATTTTCATTTACGGCGGCTCGATCCTGCCGGGCAATTTCCGCGGCCAGCAGGTCACGGTCCAGGACATGTTCGAGGCGGTCGGCAAGCACTCGGTCGGCGAGATGTCCGATGCCGATCTCGACGAGATCGAGCGGGTGGCCTGTCCCTCCGCCGGCGCCTGCGGCGCGCAATTCACTGCCAACACCATGGCGACGGTCTCCGAGGCCATCGGTCTTGCGCTGCCGTACTCGGCCGGTGCGCCGGCGCCTTACGAAATCCGCGATTCCTTCTGCATGGCGGCGGGTGAGAAGGTGATGGAATTGATCGCCTCCAACATCCGCCCGCGCGACATCGTCACGCGCAAGTCGCTGGAGAATGCTGCGGCTGTGGTGGCGGCATCCGGCGGGTCGACCAATGCGGGATTGCACCTTCCAGCCATCGCCAACGAGGCCGGCATCAAGTTCGACCTGTTCGACGTGGCGGAAATCTTCAAAAAGACACCATACGTCGCGGATTTGAAACCGGGCGGCCGTTATGTCGCCAAAGATATGTTTGAAGCTGGTGGCATACCGCTTCTGATGAAAACCCTGCTCGATCACGGTTATCTGCACGGCGACTGCATGACGGTCACCGGCCGCACGATTGCCGAGAATCTGGCGAGCGTGAAATGGAATCCCCATCAGGACGTGGTGCGTCCGGCGGACAAACCGATCACCGTCACCGGCGGCGTGGTCGGGCTGAAAGGTAATCTCGCGCCGGAGGGAGCGATCGTGAAGGTCGCGGGCATGGAGAAATTGACGTTCACCGGTCCGGCCCGCTGCTTCGACTGCGAGGAAGACGCGTTCGAGGCCGTGCAAAAAAAGACGTACCGCGAGGGCGACGTTCTGGTGATCCGCTACGAGGGACCGCGAGGCGGTCCCGGCATGCGGGAAATGCTGGCCACGACCGCTGCGCTTTACGGACAGGGGATGGGTGGCAAGGTTGCCCTGATTACCGACGGCCGGTTTTCGGGCGCTACTCGCGGCTTCTGCATCGGCCATGTCGGCCCGGAAGCCGCTGTCGGTGGGCCGATCGGCCTGCTGCAGGACGGCGACGTTATCGAGATCGACGCCGTGGCCGGGACACTTAACGTAAAGTTGACCGACGCCGAACTCACCCAACGCAAGACCAAATGGCAGCCCCGGACGACCAATTATACGTCCGGCGCGCTCTGGAAATACGCCCAGCAGGTTGGACCGGCCGTGAGCGGCGCGCTCACCCACCCCGGCGGGGCGCACGAGAAGCGGTGTTATGCGGATATCTAGGGGCACAGTACTCGTAGCGTTGGCGTGGGGCGCGGTTTGCGCGAGCGCGCCGGCTTCTGCTTTCGACGGAACGCTGCCCGGTCAGCGCGACGCGACGGTCGCGTTGCCGACGGTCACCGCGCCTCTTACCACCGGCAAGCCCCTGAAGAAGACCGTACCGCCGGGTTTGATGGCGCTGGCCGATGAAGGGCACCCCATTGCGCAGTGGCGGCTCGGGCGGATGTACGCCAACGGCGATGGTGTCGCTCAGGACGATCTGCGCGCCTTCGAATATTTCAGCCGCATCGCCAACGCCCACGCGGAAGACAGCCCGTCGGCCCCGCAGGCCGGCGTGATTGCCAATGCCTTTGTCGAACTCGGGCGCTACTATCTCGAAGGTATCCCGAACTCGAAGATCAAGCGCGACGCCGAGCGGGCGCGCGAGATGTTCTCCTATGCGGCGTCCTACTTCGGCAATGCCGACGCGCAGTACGATCTGGCACGGCTGTATCTGAAAGGCGTCGGTGCTCCGCACGACGTCAAGTACGGCGCGCGCTGGCTTGGCCTCGCGGCGCAGAAGGGCCAGCATCAGGCCCAGGCGGTGCTCGGCGAAATGTTGTTCAACGGCGATCAGTTGCCGCGGCAGGCCGCACGTGGACTGATGTGGCTGACTCTGGCACGCGACGCGGCCGCACCCGATGAGACCTGGATCAAGGACAGCTACAACCGGGCCATCGCGAAGGCGTCGGAAGACGATCGCGCCATGGCGCTGCAGATGCTCGAGCACTGGGTGCAGGGCCGGCGGGATTAAACCGTTCCAAGCTGTCCTCAGGCCGCTTCCAGATCGAGATCGATCCAGACCGGGACATGGTCCGACGCCTTTTCCCAGGCGCGGACATGGCGGTCGATTCCCACTCCGCTGAGACGGTCGCTCGCCTGCGGCGACAACAGCAGGTGGTCGATCCGCAATCCGTTGTTCTTCTGCCAGGCGCCGGCCTGATAGTCCCAGAAGGTGTATTCGCCGGGAGCGTCCGAGACCGCGCGCAGCGCGTCGGTCAGGCCGAGGCCAAGCAGCGTCTGAAATGCCTCGCGCGTCTGCGGCCGGAATAGCGCGTCATCGACCCACGCGGCCGGATTATGGACATCATGCGGAGCGGGAATCACGTTGAAATCGCCCGCGAGAACGAAGGTCTCTTCGCTTTTCAAGCGCTCTCTTGAATACTCAATAAGCCGCGACATCCATTTGAGTTTATAGGGATATTTCTCGGTATTCGCAGGGTTTCCATTGGGTAAATAAAGGCAGGCGACTCGCACCACGCCGTGCTTGAGCGACACAACGCCTTCGAGGAAGCGCGACTGCACATCGTCATCGTCGCCCGCCAGCCGTGGCCGTGTCTCGTCGAACGGCAACTTGGACAACAGCGCCACGCCGTTGAAGGTCTTCTGGCCGTGAGTCACGACGTTGTAGCCGAGCGCCTCGATCGCCTCGCGCGGAAACTGCTCGTCGACGCACTTGATCTCCTGCAGACAGGCGACATCGGGTGAGGTCTCGCGCAGCCAGGTGAGAAGATGATCCAGGCGCTGCCGGACTGAGTTAACGTTCCAGGTGGCTATTCGCATCTCGGCAATTCCAGTGTCACTGCCGGACTCGATCCGGCAATCCATCTTTCAAAAGTTGTTCTATCGATGGATGCGCGGGTCAAGCCCGCGCATGACCAAAGACCGTAAAGGCCTAGATCGAGAAGCTGGTGCCACAGCCGCAGGACGCGGTGGCGTTCGGATTGACTACCCGGAACGAGGCCCCGATCAGGTCATCGACGAAATCGACTTCCGAGCCGGCCAAAAACGGCACCGAGGCCGGATCCACCAGCACCACGGCCGCATCGCGCGCAATCACCAGATCGTCGTCGGCCTTGTCGCGCTCGACATCGAATTTGTACTGGAATCCGGAGCAGCCGCCGCCCTCGACGCTGATCCGCAGCATGGCGCCATCGCCCTCGGACTTGAGGATTTCGCCGATCCGGCGCGCAGCCCGCTCCGTGATGGTGACGTTCTCTGCTGTCATGTCCGCTCCGTGTCGAAACACCGGGTTCTTCAAAAGGTTGGAATAACCCGCAACCCATAGTTAAGTGCGCCGGTCGCCGGAATCAAATGGTTAGAGCGTTTTCGAGCGAAGTGGCTACCGGTTCGCGTGAAGAAAACGCGTCAATTCAAAATCCTAGAGGCCCAGTTCTGATTCTGTCAGAACTGGGCCTCTAGAGGGGTCAAAACGTCGTGTCGGTTGGAATGGCTGCTCCTCGCGCGATCTATGCCAGCGACCCCGATCGCAGCCGGGGCCGCCTGTTCGACGAACCGCCGAGCAAGACCCGGAGCGCATTCCGCCGCGATTGCGACCGGGTGATCCATTCGACCGCCTTCCGCCGGCTGAAGCACAAGACCCAGGTGTTCGTCTACCACGAGGGCGACCATTACCGGACCCGGCTCACCCACACCCTTGAAGTGGCCCAGATCGCCCGTGCGCTGGCCCGCCAGCTCGGGTTGGACGAGGATCTGACGGAAGCGCTGGCGCTGGCCCACGATCTCGGCCATCCGCCGTTCGGCCATGCCGGAGAGCGGGCGCTGGATACCTGCCTCGAAGCCTACGGCGGCTTCGACCACAACGCCCAGACGCTGCGGATCGTGACCACGCTGGAACACCGCTATCCCGATTTCGACGGTCTCAACCTGACCTGGGACACGCTCGAGGGGATCGTCAAACACAACGGCCCGCTGACCGAT
The DNA here is from genome assembly GCA_051953235.1 of Nitrobacter sp. Lineage (GTDB taxonomy): Bacteria > Pseudomonadota > Alphaproteobacteria > Rhizobiales > Xanthobacteraceae > Nitrobacter. The sequence goes on from JBQCIZ010000045.1 coordinate 6,878, forward strand.
CGTGAGGGGAATGCCGTGGGACGCCATCAGCGGCGCGGCGTGCCCGTCGGCATCGCCGACTTCAACCGCACTTACGATCTGGAACTCTGGAGCTTTGCCTCGCTTGAGGCGCAGGTCGCCGCGATTGCCGACGACATCGCTTACGATGCCCACGATATCGACGACGGCTTGCGCGCCGGTCTGTTCGCCGTGGACGATCTGAAGGCGATGCCGCTGACGGCGGCGATGATCGCCGACATCGCACGACGCCACCCCTTACTCGACGACGACAGGCGTGGCGCTGAACTGGTGCGCGAGTTGATCTCCTATCTGATCACGGCCGTTGT
>JBQCIZ010000046.1:0-3864 GCA_051953235.1 Nitrobacter sp.
GTTGCGGCCATTGACCGACATCGCCACGATGCCTTTTCCGCCGCGGCCGGTGGTGCGGTATTCGTAAGACGACGACCGCTTGCCATAACCGTTCTCCGACACCGTCAACACCACCTGCTCGGCCGCCGACATCTCGACGTAGCGCTCCTGACTGAGCTGGATCGCGCTGGCGCTCTCCTCGGCATCGGCCTCGGCAACCTCGTCCGAGCCGCCATTGTCGCCGGACACCGCGCGGCGCATCTTGAGATACGCAGAGCGTTCGTCGGACGTCACATCGACATGGCGCAGGATCGACAGCGAAATGACGCGATCCCCATCGGCCAGCGCGATGCCGCGCACGCCCATCGAGGTGCGGCCAGAGAACACGCGCACATCGGTCACCGGGAAGCGAATGCACTGGCCGCCGGCGGCGGTCAGCAGCACGTCGTCGCGCTCGGTGCAGATCTGCACGTCGACGATGGCCTCGCCCTCGCCGAGCTTCATGGCGATGATGCCAGAGCGGCGGACGTCGACGAAGTCGGACAGCTTGTTGCGCCGGACCGTTCCGCTCGTCGTCGCGAACATCACATCGAGCTCGGCCCATGAGGACTCGTCCTCGGGCAACGGCATGATGGTGGTGATGCGCTCGCCCTGCTCCAGCGGCAGGATGTTGATCATCGCCTTGCCGCGCGCATTCGGCGCCGCCATCGGCAGCCGCCAGACCTTTTCCTTGTAGACTTGGCCGCGCGAGGAGAAAAACAGCACCGGCGTATGCGTGGACGCCACGAAGAGCCTGCTGACGAAATCCTCCTCGCGTGTCTGCATCCCGGCGCGGCCCTTGCCCCCGCGCTTCTGCGCGCGATAGGTCGACAGCGGCACGCGCTTGACGTAGCCGGCGTGCGACACGGTGACCACCATGTCCTCGCGCTGGATCAGGTCCTCGTCCTCGACCTCGCCTTCCTGCTCGACGATCTCGGTTCGGCGCGGGGTCGCGAATTCCGACTTCACCGCGGCGAGCTCGTCCTTGATGATGGTCTGCACGCGGGCGCGCGACCGCAGGATGTCCAGATAATCGGCGATCTCGACGGCGAGCTTGTCGAGTTCGTCGGAGATTTCCTCCCGGCCAAGTGCGGTCAGGCGCTGCAAGCGCAGATCGAGGATGGCCTTGGCCTGCTCCAACGACAGCCGTGCGGTACCGTCAGGCGACATCCGATGGCGCGGATCGTCGATCAGTGTGATCATCGCCGCGACGTCCTTCGCGGGCCAGTCGCGCGACATCAGGGTCTCGCGCGCGGTGTTGGGATCGGGCGATGTGCGGATGACCCGGATGATTTCATCGATATTGGCGACCGCGATGGCGAGGCCGACCAAAATATGGGCGCGGTCACGCGCCTTGTTGAGCAGGAACTTGGTGCGGCGAGTGACGACCTGCTCGCGGAACGCAATGAACAGCGTCAGCAGATCCTTCAGGTTCATGAGCTGCGGGCGGCCCGCATCCAGCGCCACCATGTTGGCGCCGAAATTGGTCTGCAGCGGCGTGAACTTGTAGAGCTGATTGAGCACGACCTCAGGCACCGCGTCGCGCTTCAACTCGACGACGACACGGAAACCCTCGCGGTCGGATTCGTCGCGCAGGTCGCCGATGCCTTCGATCTTCTTCTCGCGCACCAGCTCGGCGATGCGCTCGACCATGCTGGCCTTGTTGACCTGATACGGGATCTCCGAGATCACGATGGCTTCGCGATCCTTGCGGATGGTGTCGATCGACACCTTGCCGCGCATCACGATCGAGCCGCGGCCGAGATGATAGGCCGAGCGGATGCCTTGCCGGCCCAGGATGATGCCGCCGGTCGGGAAATCCGGGCCGGGGATGATGTTGATGAGGTCGTCGATGCCGAGCGCCGGGTTGTCGATCAGCGCCACGCAGGCGTCGATGACTTCGCCAAGATTATGCGGCGGGATGTTGGTCGCCATGCCGACGGCGATGCCGCCTGCGCCGTTGACCAAGAGGTTCGGAAACTTCGCCGGGAGAACCGACGGTTCCCTCTCGCTATTGTCGTAGTTCGGCTGGAAATCGACCGTGTCCTTGTCAATGTCATCGAGCAGCGATTGCGCGATCTTGGTGAGGCGCGATTCCGTGTAGCGCATCGCCGCCGGCATATCGCCGTCGACCGAGCCGAAGTTGCCCTGGCCGTCGATCAGCGGCACGCGCATGGAGAAATCCTGCGCCATGCGCACCAGCGCGTCGTAGACCGATTGATCGCCGTGCGGATGATACTTACCGATGACGTCGCCGACCGTACGCGCCGACTTGCGATACGGCTTGTTCCACTCGAACCCGTTCTCGTACATGCCGTACAGGATGCGGCGATGCACCGGCTTCAGGCCGTCGCGGGCATCCGGCAGCGCACGCGCCACGATTACGCTCATGGCGTAGTCGAGGTAGCTGCGCTTCATCTCGTCGAGAATGGAAACGGGACGAATATCCGAGGACGCCGGGGGCTCTCCGGGCTTGGTATCTTCAGTGTCGGACAAAGGGGGATTCCGGTCGGTTTCTACTTGGAATCATATAGCGCATCGGGGCCCTGAAAACCACCTTTGGCAAGGGTTGGCGGCGGTTTTTTACCGTCGTTTTTTCAGATACTTATACCTGCAACGATCGTCGGAAATCGAGGAATGGAACCGTGCTGCAAGACTACGCGCTGACGACCTTCGTAACGCTCGCCGTGGTGGTCGATCCGATCGGTCTGGCGCCGACGTTTCTGTCGATCACCCAGGGCCTCTCGAAACCGGCTCAGAGGGGCATTGGAGGGCGTGCGGCCATCATCGCAGCCGCCATCCTGATCGCCACGGCACTCGGCGGAACATGGCTGCTGACACGCCTCGGCATCGGCCTGCCGGCCTTCCGCATCTCCGGCGGCATTTTGCTGTTCGTGGTCGCCTTCGAGATGGTGCTGGGCGTGCGTCCCGCGCGCGAAGCGCGTCAGGCCGAACAGGCGGTCGAGGAACACGCGCGCAACATCGCCGCATTCCCGCTCGCCATTCCCATGATCGCAGGCCCCGGCGCCATCACAGCAACGCTGCTGTTGGCGGGCCGCACCAATGGCGATCCGGTGCTGATGGCGGTCCTGATCGCGATCATCGCCGCGGTGGCCGTCATCTGCGCGCTGACGTTCCTGCTGGCGTCGCGCGTCGCCGGCCTTCTGGGCGTCACCGGAAACGTCGTGCTGTCACGCCTGCTCGGCGTGCTGCTTGCGGCGCTCGCGGTGCAGTTCGTGATCGACGGCAGCCGCGCAGCCTTCGGCTAAGCGGTATTTGCTCAGAACGGAATATCGTCGTCCATGTCGCTGCGGCGGCCACCGCCGCCTGCGGCTGCCACGCGGCGCGGTGCGCCACCCGACGGGCTTCCCGATCCGAAATCGCCGCCGGCGTCATCCGATCCGAAGCTGCCGCCTCCGCCGCCGCGGCTGTCGAGCATGGTCAGCACCGAGTTGAAATTCTGCAGCACGACTTCGGTCGAATATTTTTCGACGTTGTTCTGATCGGTCCATTTGCGGGTCTGCAACTGACCCTCGATGTAGACCTTCGCGCCCTTCTTCAGATACTGCTCGGCCACCCGGCACAGACCTTCGTTGAAGATCACGACGCGATGCCACTCGGTCTTTTCCTTGCGCTCGCCGCTGTTCTTGTCCCGCCAGGTCTCGGAGGTCGCGATCCGCAGATTGGCGATCGGGCGGCCGTCCTGGGTCCGCTTGATTTCGGGATCGGCACCGAGATTGCCCACCAGAATGACCTTGTTCACGCTACCTGCCATCGCCGTTCTCCACTATCCGATCCCGATTGTGCCAATACAGACGGAAGCCGCCGGTTCGGAATCCCGGCGTC
>JBQCIZ010000047.1:0-4998 GCA_051953235.1 Nitrobacter sp.
GCAAGGATCGCCGCGACCGCCTCGGCGACCGGCATCTCGACGCCGTGCGCGGCGGCGAGTTCGACGAGTACCGGCGCGGTGAATTCGCCCTCGCTCAGTTTGGCGTGTGGCGTCGGCTCGCCACGTCCCAGCGCGAGCCCAAGCGAGAGGTTACGCGACTGCGGGCTCGAGCAGGTCAGAATGAGATCGCCTAGACCGGACAGGCCCGCGAGCGTTTCGCTCCGCGCGCCGCAGGCGCGGCCGAGCCGTGCCAGTTCGCTGAAGCCGCGCGTGGTCAGGGCTGCCTGCGCGGACGCGCCGAGTTTGCGGCCCACGGCAATGCCGACCGCGATGGCCAGCACGTTTTTTGCCGCGCCGCCGATCTCGACGCCACGTATATCGGTCGTGTGATAGGGCCGGAAAGTTGCCGATCCCAGCGCGTGAACCAGCGCAACCGCCGTCGTCTCGTCCTTTGCCGCCAGCGTCACCGCCGTCGGCAATCCATGCGCCACGTCCTCGGCAAAACTCGGTCCGGACAGAATCGCCGGAACGGCCTGAGGCGTAGCCTCTGCAATCACCTCGGTCATGAACCTGCGCGTGCCGTGCTCGATACCCTTGGCGCTGCTGACGACCGGCGTTCCCTTCGCAAGATGAGGAGCGAGCGCCGCCAACGCCACGCGCGAACTTTGTGCAGGCACCGCGATCACGATCACATCGGCGCGGCTGGCGAGGGAGATGTCAGATGTAATCGCGATTTTGCGATCGATCCGAACTCCGGGCAGCCGCGGATTTTCGCGTGTCGTTGCGATGGTCGCGGCTGTCGCCGTATCGCGCGCATAAAGTGTCACCTCGCGTCCCGCGCGCGCCGCCACACCGGCAAGCGCGGTGCCCCAGGCTCCGGCGCCGATCACGGAAACGCGGTTGAATGCAGCCATGGCCCGATACTATCAAAATCCGGCGCGGGTATTGGCGAAACCCACAGGCGCGGTCGCCTTGGCGTCGAGCAACCAGCGCGCGCGCGGCGGTGCCTCGAGGTCGTCGATCAGGCCTGCGGCCATGCGTTCCGCGCCGGCCCATGCGATCATCGCGCCGTTGTCAGTGCAAAGTGCCGGCGGCGGAATGATCAGCGTGGTCTGCGCTTTCGCCGCGACGTCCTGCAACGCACTGCGGATCGCCTGATTGGCTGCGACGCCGCCAGCGGCGACCAGCGCGCGCGGCGTGCCGAATCGCTCCTGAAACAGTTTGAGGCCGACACTCAAGCGGTCCGCTGTCGATTCCAGCGCGGCGGCCTGGAAGCCGGCGCAGAGGTCGCTGATGTCCTGCGGCTCCAGCGGTTCGATACGGCTTGCTTCGTTGCGCACGGCGGTCTTCAGGCCGGATAGCGAGAAGTTGGCGTCGGGCCGGCCCAGCATCGGCCGTGGAAAGTTGAATCGCCTGGCGTCGCCGCTGGCCGCGGCGCGTTCCACCTGCGGGCCGCCTGGATACGGCAGGCCGAGCATCTTGGCCACCTTGTCGAACGCCTCGCCCATCGCGTCGTCCACGGTGGTGCCGAGCCGCACATAGTCGCCGACGCCGAGCACGGCGACGATCTGGGTGTGGCCGCCCGAGGCGAGGAACAGGCAATACGGAAACGCCAGCGGACAGGTCAGCCGCGGCGTCAGCGCGTGGGCCTCGAGATGATTAACGGCGATCAGCGGCTTGTCATGCACCAGCGCGATCGCCTTCGCGGTCGTCAATCCCACGATCACGCCGCCGATGAGGCCCGGCCCCGCGGCGGCGGCGATGCCTGACAGCTTGTCGAACCCGACGCCGGATTCGCTCATCGCACTGGCGATGATGCCGTCGAGCAGATCGACATGCGCGCGGGCCGCGATCTCCGGCACGACACCGCCGAACGGTGCGTGTTCCTCGATCTGCGACCGTACGACGTTGGACAGGATACGACCGCTGCCGTCCGCCTGCCGCTCGATGACGGCGGCGGCGGTCTCGTCGCAGGTGGTCTCGATCCCCAGCACCAGCATCGGCGTTTCGTATCCCATTTGAGCCCTTGCATCAGGACGAAAACCAGCGTTTCCCTTGCCCGACATGGTCAGCCGATCGTGTTCCGGGCCCTGAAGTGAGCACGGGCGTAGCATTGCGAGGTCTTGGCGTGCAATCCTCTGTCGATAACGGCATTCTGGCAACCATCGGGACCCGCGGCAGTCCGCTGGCGCTGGTGCAGGCCAATGAGGTGCGGGACCGGCTGGCACGGGCGCATCAGATCGCGCCGGAGCGGATTGCCATCCGGACTATCCGCACCTCGGGCGACGCGATCCAGGACCGGCCGCTGTTCGATGTCGGCGGCAAGGGCCTTTTCACCAAGGAGATCGAGGAAGCCCTTTTGGCGGGTAGCATCGACCTTGCCGTGCATTCCTCCAAGGATGTTCCGACGTTCCTGCCCGATGCCACGTGGTTGTCGGCGTTTCTGCCGCGCGAAGACGTGCGCGATGTCTTCATCAGCCCGCGCGCGGCGTCATTGAGCGACTTACCGGCGGGCTCGGTGGTTGGCACGGCCTCGCTGCGGCGGCAGGCCATGGTGCTGCGGCTGCGGCCGGATCTGAAGGTGAAAGCGCTGCGCGGCAACGTCGAGACGCGCTTGCGCAAGCTCGCCGACGGCGAAGCCGACGCCACGCTGCTGGCGCTCGCCGGTCTGAACCGGCTTGGTCTGCAGGACAAGGCGACCCGGATTTTCGAGGTCGATGAATTCCTGCCGGCAGTCGGGCAGGGCGCCATCGCTATCGAGTCGCGCCGGAACGACGACCGCATCAGTGCCTTCGTAAAAGCGATCGGCGATTCCGACACCGAGATTGCGCTGAGTGCCGAGCGAAGCTTTCTCGCGTTGCTGGATGGCTCGTGCCGCACTCCGATCGGAGGCCACTGCCGCGTGAATGACGATCGCATTCATTTCCGTGGCCTGATCATTTCTCCCGATGGCCAGGAGTCTTATGAGACGACGCGCGAAGGCGCGCGGGTGGACGCGGCAGCACTCGGCGCCGATGCCGCGCGTGAATTGCGCGAACGCGCCGGCGAAAAATTCTTCACGCTGTTCGCAGGAGCCTGACACGTGACTGTCCTCGTCACGCGTCCGGAGCCGGACAACGAGACCACCGCAACGGCATTGCGAGCGAAGGGACATGAGGTTCTGCTGTCGCCGATGCTGCGCTTCGAGGCAGTTACTTTCGAGATCGATCCGGATACGCGCTACGGCGCCGTCATCGTGACCAGCGCCAACGCTCTCCGCGCGCTTGCCGGTCATCCGGCTCGTGAGTCGCTGACGGCGCTACCAGTGTTCGCCGTTGGCCGGCACACGGCCGACGTTGCGCGGCAGACCGGCTTTCACGACGTGACCGCGGCGGGAGGCGATGCCGCTTCCTTGCGCGATCTCATGACGAAAGGCGGTCGTACGAAAAGCCTGGCGAAGTCCCGGCCGCTTCTTTATCTCGCTGGCGCCGATCTATCGCATGACCTTGCCGGGGAATTGAGCGAGCGCGGCTTCGAGGTGGTCACGGCAACGAGTTATCGTATGGCGCCGGTGGCGGACCTGACGCAAGAAGCCTGCGAGGCTTTTGCCGCACACCGGATCGCGGCGGTATTGCATTATTCGCGACGAAGCGCGCGCGCCTTTCTCGACGCGGCGCGGAGGGGCGGCGTCGAGATCTCGGCGCTGGCGGTTCCGCAATGCTGTCTGTCCGACGCAGTGGCAACGGTCCTGCGGGAAGCTGGCGCGCCTCACGTCGCGGTGGCAGCGGTCCCGGACGAAAGTACACTGTTTGACGTTCTGGACCGTGCGTTGCAGCCGTTATCGCGGTAAGAAGATGGTCTCGAATCTGGTGTAGTGTATCGCCGCATTGAGGAATCCTGACGATGGTCGATGACAAGCACGATGACGCGTCGCAGGAGGGAAGCCGGCCGAAGCGCTCGCCGCCCACCATCGATCTCGAAGCAACCGAAATTTCCAGGCCTGAAATTTCCAAGACTGAAATTCCAAAGCCCGCGGATGATGCCGGGGAGGCGGACAAGACGGCCGAAGATCAGCCGCAACCGGCTGACGAGCAGATAGCGTCTCCGCGCGCGCCGTCACAAAAAGCCTCGATTGCGATGTCCGCGATCACGGGCGCGGTTGCCGCAGCCTGTGTGGTTGGCGGCGCATGGTTTGCCGGCTGGCCCGCATCATCATCCATCCCGCAAGTCGGCAAGACGGAGTTTGGCGATCTTTCAAATCGCGTTGCCGGGCTCGAGTCCAAGGCAGCCAAGCCGCAGACGCCGGCGCTGCTCGATCCGGCCGTTGCGAAGCGAATCGACGCGCTGGAGAAATCCATCGCGTCCTTGCGTGAGGAATTGGCGACGGTCCATGGACAATCCGACAAGCTGGCTGCGGCGCTCAAGGATGCCGCGGCAGCTCCGCGTGATTCCGGCAATGCGCCAGATCTCAGCGGCATCACGGCGCGGCTGGCCCAGATCGAGCAGGCCACAAAAACGCTGAGTGCCGACGTGACCAAACATGACGCGGCGCCGGCCGACGATGCAGCGCTTCGCCGCGTCGTGGCGGCGACGCTGTTGAACGTGTCGGTCCGGAACGGCGAGCCTTATGCTGAGTTGCTGGCTGCGTCGAAATCGCTCGTCGCGGATCCCGAGACGCTGAAGCCGCTGGAAGCGTTTGCAAGCTCCGGCGTGCCGCATGCCAACACCCTGTGCCGCGAACTGCTGGCGATGGTGCCCAAGCTGACGCCTGCTCCTGCAACGGCCGCAGCCGACGGCGGCATCGTGAACCGCCTGCAGGAAAGCGCCGCGCGGCTGGTGCGCATCGAACGGACTGATGGCACGGCAGGGGATTCCTCTCATGCGGTCATTGCCCGCATCACTACTGCGGCTTTGCATAACGACGTCGCCGCGGCGAAGCGCGGGCTGAATGATCTTCCACCGGCCGAGCGCGCCGCGGCGCAGCCCTGGATCGCCAAGGCCGATGCGCGCGATGCCGCT
>JBQCIZ010000048.1:0-4499 GCA_051953235.1 Nitrobacter sp.
CATGGCGCGCGATGCCCACATGCGCGTGCCCGAGATCGGCCTCGGAATGAACATGAGCTGGCAGAGCGTGCCGCGCATGTTGCATCTGATGGGACCGGCGCGCACCAAGCAGGCCGTGATCCTGGCCAGCGATCGCATCTCGGCGGCCGAGGCGCATGACTGGGGGCTGGTTGAGGAGGTCGCCGATCCCGGCAAGGCCTTTGACGTTGCCATGGCGCTGGCCTTGCGGATCGCCGAGCAGCCGCCGATCTCGGTCGCCATGACCAAGCTCACCGTGAACCGGCTGGCGCATGCGCTGGATGATCTGGCCAGCCATATGGACGTCGATCAGTTTGCGCTGGCGAGCCTGACCGAGGATCACAAGGAAGGCGTCGCGGCGTTTCTCGGCCGGCGCAAGCCGCGCTTCAAGGGGCGCTGAGTGACCGGGTTTTAGGTCGCGATCGCCAGCAGACGGAGGGCGTCCAGCACCCGGGGAGCATCTCACCACTATATCTATAATTCGCATAAGGTATATTATGGAATATATTTTATACCAGAAACGGCAATGACTTAAAGCCAAATGCTCTGGATCGATCGCAGGATGATGCCCGCCGCAGGCCTTGGGTTGAAGGTCCCGCGACCGAATCCTTCCGAGATAGTCGTCAGCCGCAGACAGGTTATTTGTGCGAAGCCCTTGACCCGGCCGCCGCAGAATGATGACCAGACGCAGCGCGGTCCGTATGGTGGACCTACAAACAACAACAAACGTCAAGGAGACGGTTCAGATGGGTTTCTCACGTCGTACAGTGTTGAAGGCTTCGGCGGCATCGGCCGTCCTGGGCAGCATCGGAGCGCCGTTCGTGGCGCGCGCCCAGCAGGCCGAGTTCACCTACAAATACGCCAACAACCTGCCGGACTCGCATCCGCTGAACATCCGCGCCAAGGAGATGTCGGCGGCGATCAAGACCGAAACCCATGGCCGCGTCGATCTGCAGATTTTCCCCAATAACCAGCTCGGTTCCGACACCGACATGCTGAGCCAGATCCGCTCCGGCGGCATCGAGTTTTTCACGCTGTCCGGTCTGATCCTGTCGACCTTGGTGCCGGCGGCCTCGATCAACGGCATCGGCTTTGCGTTCCCGGATTATCCCACGGTCTGGAAGGCCATGGACGGCGATCTCGGCGCCTACGTGCGCGGCGAAATCCGTAAAGCCAACCTCGAGGTCATGGACAAGATCTGGGACAACGGTTTCCGCCAGACCACGTCCTCAACCAAGGCCATCAACGGGCCTGACGACCTCAAGGGCTTCAAGATCCGCGTGCCGGTGTCGCCGCTGTGGACCTCGATGTTCAAGGCGTTCGACGCCTCGCCCGCCTCGATCAACTTCAATGAGGTCTATTCGGCGCTGCAGACCAAGGTCGTTGAAGGCCAGGAAAATCCGCTGGCGCTGATCTCGACCGCGAAACTGTACGAGGTCCAGAAATACTGCTCGCTGACCAACCACATGTGGGACGGCTTCTGGTTTCTTGCCAACCGCCGCGCATGGGAAGCGCTGCCGGCTGACATTCGCACCATCGTCGCGAAGAACATCAATGCGGCTGCGGAAAAGGAACGCGCCGACACGGAGAAGCTCAACGCCACCGTCATGGCCGATCTCAAGGGCAAGGGCCTGATCTTCAATCAGCCCGATACGGCGCCGTTCCGGCAGAAGCTGCGTGAAGCCAAGTTCTACGCGGAATGGAAGGGCAAGTACGGCGAGCACGCCTGGTCGCTGCTTGAGAAATCGGTCGGCAAGCTGGCCTGACCGCCTGCCCTCGGGCAACCAGGGGAAGCGAGATGGCTCACGCCGAAGTCAGCGAAGCAGCGGCTGACGCGGAAACCGTTTTTCCGCGTCAGAACTCGCTTGCAGCCTCGCTGGACAGGTTTCTTGGATATCTCGTCGAAATCCCGGCCGCGGCGCTCGTCGTGGCCGAGATCGTCGTGCTGTTCGCGGGCGTCGTCTTTCGCTACGTGCTGCACCAGCCGCTGATCTGGTCGGACGAACTGGCGTCGATCCTGTTCCTGTGGCTGGCGATGCTCGGCGCCGTGGTGGCTTTCCGCCGTGCCGAGCATATGCGGATGACAGCGCTGGTCGCGCGCGCAACGCCTTCCCAACAAGCATTTCTGGATGTGGTTGCGACCTGCGCGGCGCTGGCGTTCCTGCTGCTGATCGCCCATCCGTCGTGGGACTACGCCTACGAGGACAGCTACATCACGACCCCTGCGCTGCAGATTTCCAACATGTGGCGCGCCGTGGCGCTGCCGATCGGCGTCGGCCTGATGGCAATCTTTGCGCTGCTGCGGCTGGCCCGCACCGGCAACATCCGCACCCTGCTCGGTGCCGCCGCGACCGTCGCGGTTATCCTTCTCGTGTTCTGGCTGCTGCAGCCGTGGCTGCGGCCGCTGGGCAATCTGAACCTTGTGATCTTTTTCGTCGGCGTCGCCGGATTCTGCGTGTTCGCCGGCGTTCCGATCGCCTTCGGATTTGGCCTCGCGATCTTCGGCTATCTGGCACTGACCACGCGGACCCCGCTGATGGTGCTGGTCGGCCGCATGGACGAGGGCATGAGCCACCTCATCCTGCTTGCGGTGCCGCTGTTCGTCTTTCTCGGCCTGCTGATCGAAATGACCGGCATGGCGCGTGCCATGGTGGCGTTCCTGGCGAGCCTGCTTGGCCATGTACGCGGTGGCCTGCACTATGTGCTGGTCGGCGCGATGTACCTCGTCTCCGGCATTTCCGGCTCCAAGGCAGCGGACATGGCGGCGGTCGCGCCGGTGCTGTTTCCCGAAATGAAGAAACGCGGCGCCAAGCCGGGCGATCTCATCGCCCTGCTCGCGGCCACTGGCGCCCAGACCGAGACCATTCCGCCGAGCCTCGTCCTGATCACCATCGGCTCGGTCACCGGCGTCTCCATCGCGGCGTTGTTCACCGGCGGATTGCTGCCAGGCGTCGTGCTGGCGATCACGTTGTGCTCGCTGGTGTGGTGGCGCTATCGCGGCGAGGACCTCAGCCACGTCAAAAAGGCCGGGATCGGCCAGATCGCCCGGACCTTCATCGTTGCCCTGCCCGCACTGGCATTGCCCTTCGTAATCCGCGCTGCCGTCGTGGAGGGCGTTGCGACCGCCACCGAGGTTTCAACCATCGGCATCGTCTATGCTGTGCTGGCCGGCCTGTTGCTCTATCGCCAATTCGACTGGCGGCGGCTGCTGCCGATGCTGATCGACACCGCCTGTCTCTCGGGCGCGATCCTGCTGATCATCGGCACCGCGACGGGCATGGCCTGGGGCCTGACCCAGTCCGGCTTTTCCCGGGCGCTGGCGGCGGCGATGACAGGTCTGCCCGGCGGCAGCGCGACCTTCATCGCGGTTTCGATCGTGGCCTTCACCATTCTCGGCAGCGTGCTCGAGGGCATTCCGGCTGTGGTGCTGTTCGGCCCGCTGCTGTTTCCTATCGCCAAGGCCGTCGGGGTGCACGAGGTCCATTATGCGATGATCATCATCCTCGCCATGGGCATGGGCCTGTTCGCGCCGCCGTTCGGCGTCGGCTACTATGCGGCCTGCGCCATTGGTCGCGTTGATCCGGCCGAGGGGATCAGGCCAATCTGGGGTTACATGCTGGCGTTGCTGGTCGGACTGATCATCGTCGCGGCATTCCCGTGGATTTCGATCGGTTTCTTGAAATAACAAGGGCTTGGCTATCGACTCGCTTCCAGCTTCTCAGCGAAGTAAGGTGATGGTCAAATATCCCTTCGCAAGCCTTTGAAGGGCAATGGATATGGGCGAAAATCAATATGATGTCGGCCTCGACAAGACCGCCGCCAACTTCGTGCCGCTGTCGCCGCTGAGCTTCATCGAACGAAGCGCTGCGGTCTATCCGGATTTGCCCAGCGCGGTCTATGAAGGGCGCGTCTTCACCTGGGCCGAAACCTACGAGCGCTGCCGGCGCTTCGCGTCGTACCTCGCGGGCCGGGGCGTCGGGCGGGGCGATACCGTCGCGGCGATGCTGCCGAATATTCCTGCCATGAACGAGGCCCACTTCGCTGTCCCGATGACCGGGGCGGTGCTCAACGCGCTCAACATCCGCCTCGAAGCAGCCTCGATCGCCTTCATGCTGGATCACGGCGGCGCCAAGGTCATTCTGGTCGATCCGGAATTCGCAGGCGTGATCGCCGAAGCCTTGACCCTGATGAACGGCCCCAAACCGTTCGTGATTGACGTGGACGATGCGGCGTTTTCGGGCGGCAAGCGCATCGGCGCCATCGAGTACGAGGCGGCCGTGGCGGCGGGCGATCCGGCCTTCGTCGCCGTGCCGCCGCAGGATGAATGGGATGCCATCGCGCTGAGCTACACCTCGGGCACCACGGGCAATCCCAAGGGCGTGGTCACCCATCATCGCGGGGCCTATCTCAATGCGGTGAGCAACATCCTCGCGGGTGGACTAGGCCAGCATCCGGCCTACCTCTGGACGCTGCCGATGTTC
>JBQCIZ010000049.1:0-8905 GCA_051953235.1 Nitrobacter sp.
ACGCGATGTTGGCGCCCGGACGATGGCAGTGGGACTCCTGACCGATCCTCGGCAGTGCGAGCAAATCTTGAGAGACGGAAGAGCCGATCTTGTCGCTCTCGCACGCGAGCTGATGTTGCGCGGGGACTGGCCGGTGCAAGCTGCCAAGGAACTTGGCCAAAGCGATTACCTGGACCTCTTTCCCGCCGACTATGCTTGGCGGCTCAAGCGGCGCGAGGGCGGCCTAGGTTTCACCAGCAGCTTTTGAGATTTTCGGGAGCGGAACTCGGCGAATTCGAGACGTTCCACCGGACGCGCACTCGCTCCGCAATCAGCCGACCGCGACTTCAAGCAGATCGAAGCGACCAGTCCGCAAAGCAGCGACCGGCCCAGACGGCCGGCGGCGGCGCAGACCGCCACTTCGCCGCCGGGGCTTCGTTACAAGACAACTGCTTCGGACACGCTCTTTCGTCCCGTCCAGCAAGAGCCGAACGTCAGCTTTTCTGCCGCTCGAGCACGCGCGTATCTTGGATTGTCGACTTGGGCGCTTTGGATCCCACTTCGACCACGATCCGGCCCACCACCGTGACATTGAAAAACTGATCCATGACCTCATCCAGCTTCTCGAACGGAATGGGTCGTGAGATCTCGGCGAGATGATTTGGTTTCAAATCCGTAGCCATGCGTTTCCACAGTCTCTTTCGCTCCTCCATGTGGAGCTGACGGGATACGTTGATCCCGAGCACGTCGATCGCGCGGAGAACCCATGGAAGGACCGTCGTATTGAGTTCGGCGCCCACCGCCATCCCCGCGACGGCAAGCTTGCCGTATGGCTGTAGCCGCGCCGCCAGACGATCAAAGAATTCACCACCAACATTGTCGAGCGCCCCGGCGAACAGCGGCGGAGCAAGCGGGGCCTTGTCGGCCAGAAGTTCTTGCCGTGAGACAATCCGCTTCGCGCCGATCTTCTTCAGGAACGGCTCTTGTTCGGCCTTCCCTGAAATTGCCGCGACTTCGAATCCGCGTTTGGCGAACATATCGACAGCGAGGCTGCCGACACCGCCTGTCGCGCCGGAGATTCCCATGACGCCATCCTCGGGCTTCAAGCCAGCCTTCTCGAGGCGATCGACGGCGAGCGCTGCGGTGAGGCCGGACGTTCCAAGGCCCATGGCCTCATAAAGATCGAGTCCATCAGGCAGTGGCACAATCCAGTCGCCGGGGACTCTCGCGTAGTCGGCGTATCCGCCGTCTTGATTGACGCCGAGCTTGTAGTTGGTCACCACAACCTTGTCCCCTTCCCGGAACCTCGGATCCACGGACGAAACAACGACGCCGGAGAGATCGACGCCGGTGACGCACGGCCTGTCCGTTCGGACATTTTTTCCGACCCCGCGGGCCGCCATCGCGTCCTTGTAGGTGATCGCGGAATACGCGGTCTTGATGACGACGTCGCCGGAATCCAGATCATCCATCGTCAACTGTTCGAACTTGCAGACGGGCTTGCCGCCAACGGTATGTACGCGATACGCCTTGAATGTCGTCATCTGTTGTCCTCTTTAAGCACGCCCTAAATCCCGGGCACTGCAGTCAAATGTTGTCCGACCGTTCCCCTAAACCCCTGCGAAGCGAAATCGCATCGCCAGTGGGCGCACCGATTTCGGCTTGACCCAAATCCGTTACGACCTGAAGGGATCGAGCCCCGTGATCTCCCGTCCCTGGATCAGCGTCAGAATGCCCGGCGTTCCGTCGGGGATGGTGAGGGTCCGAACGTCCCGGGCCATCTGCTCCAGACCTAGCTCTTTGCTGAGACCCATTGCACCGTTCAGTCTCATCGCGAGCGCGATTGCGCGGTCGCACGCATCGACTGCGTACCGCTTCGCCATGGCGGAAAGACCGTTCGCCCGCTCTCCGCGATCGATGGCGGCGAGCGCGTTGTAGCAAACGAGCCGGCTGCTCAGCACGCAGGTTTCGATTTCCGCAAGATCCTGCTGAACAAGCTGGAAGCCGCCGATAAGTTTGCCGAACTGCTTGCGGACACCGGCATAGTTGCGCGCGATATCGAGCGCTTTTTGTGCCAGGCCGACAGCCATGAGACCGACGAGCGGCCGATTGGCGAGCCACGTCACCGTAAGGAGCTTCGCGGTCTCACCGGTATCGGGACAAAGATTACCCTTAGGGACACGGCAGTCGCTGAACGTCACTTCTCCGAGCGGAGCCTGTCTGAGCCCATGCATATCCACGTCGCGCGCATGGAACCTAGACTCTGTCGGGTCCACCAGAACACGAACCATGCTTGAGCTGCCATCCTCTTTCACGAGGCGGCATGTCACGTTCATCACATCGCAAACGGTCGCGTTGGATATCCACTGCTTCGCGCCGTCAAGGATGAGCTCGTCGCCGTCCTCTTTCACCCGCGTCTTGATCCCCCTTGGATCGGACCCCACATCAGGTTCGGTGCTCGCGGTACAGGCGATCTTCTTTCCTGTCATCAAGTCCTCGAGATAGCGCTCCTTCTGCTCGGGCGTGCATCCGAAGTAGATCCGGGTCGTCGTGGCTTCGTGCGGCTGAAGGATGAGCCCGACCGTGGGCGGGATTTGCTCCGTGATCAGCCCGCAGTCCAGCATGGTCATGCCCGCACCGCCGCCTTCTTCCGGAATCCTCGCACACGTCATGCCGAGGTTTGCGGCCTTTGCGAAAATCTTGAGAACGGCTTCCTTTGGAAGCGCCTTATCCTTGTCGTGAGCATTGAGCACGGGCTGGATGTCCGTTTCGACCATGCGTTGCGCTGCCTTCACGATCATCTGCTGTTCGGTAGTGAGGGAGAAGTCCATTTCGACGCCTTTGTCTTTGTATTTTCGTTGCTGCGACGACGCGTTCCCGCGACGCGATCGTCCGCGCTTAACTAGGCTGCCTTCGATTCCTGTCTTATTCCGCCGCTTCCAGAGCGTCCGCGCCGATCACGCCCGTACCAAGGAGGCGTTCGATCTCCGCATCGTCCAGATTCAGGTACTCTCTCAGGATTGCGTGGCTGTCCTGGCCGTTCCGGTGCCCCGACCACCGAACCTGCCCGGGCGTTCGAGACAATTTCGGTACGATTCCGGGGAGCTTGACGGATCCGAGATCCTCGTCCGGAACATCCAGCAGCATCTTTCGAAAGCGGTAGTGTTCGCTTGCGAAAATGTCTTCCATCGTAAAGATGCGGCTCGCAGGAACGTCCTCGGCGTCCAGGATCTCTTCTATCTGTTCGAGGTCGTGCGAACGGGTCCACGCTTCCACGATCGCATCAATCTCCTCCACATGCCGGGCTCGCGTGACTTGCTCCGCAAATCGCGGATCGGCCCCTAACTCCGGCTGCCCCATCGCCTTGCACAAGCGGCGATACACCTGATCGGCCAGCGCCGCGATGTGAATGAATTTTCCATCGCGCGTGGGGTACAAACTATTGGGCGCACTGTTCGGCAAACGCGCTCCGGCCCTGCGCGGAAGCTTTCCGGTCTTCTCGAACGCGGGGACGGAAGCCTCCATCAGACTGAAGGCCGCTTCGTAAAGCGCCGCATCGACGCATTGTCCCTCGCCGGTGCTTTCGCGAGCGATCACCGCCATCGCCGTACCGAAGGCCGCATAGATGGCGGTGATATAGTCCGTGAGCGGCAGGCCAACGCGAGAGGGAGGCCGATCCGGGTCCCCGATCATTTCCCGCAGGCCGCTCATCGCCTCTCCGATGACGCCGTAGCCAGGACGTTGCGACATTGGCCCGGTCTGACCGAACCCACTGATCCTGGTCATGATCAGGTCGGGCCGGAGCTTCCGCAGATCTTCGTAACCTAGGCCCCACTTCTCCAGCATACCGGGGCGAAAATTCTCGACCACGATATCGAAATGCGGCACGAGCTTTCTTACGATGTCCTGCCCATCCTTCGAGCGCAGATTGATCGAAATGATGCGCTTGTTTCGCAGCAGCGTCGTCGCATAGAGCGATTTGCCGCGGAAAGTCTCTCCAAGACTTCTTAGCGGATCTCCCGCGAGATCTTCGACCTTAATGACCTCCGCCCCGAAATCGGCGAGCAACCTCGCGCAAAAGGGGCCGGCGACCGTCGAGCCGAGATCAAGAACTCGGTAACCCGCCAAGGGACCATCGGACAGATCTGAGCGGTTCCGGGGAGACGTCATGAGCGTGTTAATCCTGTTTAATTTTATTGTTGCGAGGAATTCGGCGGCGATGCGCCGCTATCTGCTGGTCTCCAAAACGCGCCCGCTGGTTACTGCGATCGTTTCGAGCGCGGATGCCAACTCTTCGCGAGGAAGCCAACGCGAGAGGATTTTTTCGTAGTCCTCGGGATCGTGAGCTCGCGGCGGCTTCGGAACATCCGGCACCGAGCGGCTGAATCGCGGAGCGGGCGCGGGTTGGACGACACCCGCGACCTCGATCAGTGTCTTCCTTGTCTTCAGTTGAGGATGGCTGCGCGCTTCGTCCATGGTCAGCACCGGCGCGAAGCAGGCGTCGGTATTTTCAAGAAGCTCACGCCAATGACTGCTCGGCTGCTTCGCGAACGTATCGGCAAGAATTGCGCGGAGCTCGCTCCAGCGCCGTTTGTCTTTCTTTAGCTCGACGATCGACTGTGGCAGGCCAATGAGACGAATCAATTCGAGAAAGAATTTGTCCTCGATCGGCGCAATTGAGACGAGCTGACCATCGGCACATTCGTAGACGTCGTAGAACGGCGCGCCCGAGTCCAGAATATTATCCCCTCGTTTGTCCGTCCAAAGTCCGGCCGCCTTCATGCCAAAGAATTGGGTCATCATCGATGCAACGCCGTCTACAATTCCAGCGTCGACCACTTGTCCCTTCCCTGAGTGCCGAGCTTCGATCACCGCCGCCAAGATGCCGAATGCCAGAAAAAGGCCTCCACCGGCGAAATCGCCCACCACGTTGAGAGGGGGTGTGGGTAGTGCTCCGGCGCGTCCCATGGCAGCGAGCGCACCGGTGATCGCGACGTAGTTGAGATCGTGACCCGCATATTTCGCCAGAGGACCGTCCTGTCCCCATCCGGTCACGCGTCCGTACACGAGAACCGGATTCCGCTTCATGCACTCGGTTGGCCCGAGACCAAGACGCTCGGTTACGCCGGGACGGAATCCTTCGATGAGTACGTCGGCTTCCTGCACCAGCCGCAGCACCAGTTCGATTGCCGGCCTTGCCTTGAGATCGAGCGCAACGGTGTCCCGATTGCGCATGATCAGGTTGAACTGGATCGGGCGCTCCACACCGAGCCCGCTGGGCTCGATACGATCCACGCGAAGGACGGTGGCGCCCAGGTCGGCCAACAACATGCCGCACATTGGGGCAGGTCCTATTCCTGCCAGCTCAACCACCTTCAATCCACTTAGCGGACCCATTTCACACCTATGCTCGTCGGTACACCGGCTATCCATTCCGGCGACGGCCGGAACGGGCTTTCCGCTCCGGCGATCGCTTTGCGTCGTGGATCAGCTGCCGTTCTCACCGTGGACGATCGGGAAGAACAGGTCTTTCCAGCTCGCGGACTTCTGCTTCACGCCACCTGCGGCGAACATGAACTCGGCAACCTTTTGGAGTCCGCGCGGCGCCACCTGAAAATTGATCTCCTTGTCCTTCAGGAAAGCGTCCTGAACCTCCGGAGAGAGCTTTTCTTTCGTTACGGAAATGTAGTCCGCCAGAGCCGCCTTTCGATCCTTGTTGGCCATTGCCGTGGCTTCCTTCAGGGCATCGAATATGACCTTCACGACCTTCGGATTTTGTTCGTAGAACTTCGTCGTCGCGTTGATGGTGATCAGAGTCGATTGACCACCCCATACGTCGTAAGAACTGAGGACCCTGTGGATCTTCGGATCCTGAAGCTCCATGTATGAATAGGGAGCGGCGGTGAAGTGAGCGTTGACTTCGCTTTTCCCCGAGAGCAGCGCAGCCGCAGCATCCGGATGCGTCATGGCAACGACGTTGGCATCGAACTTGTTCACCGCCCCCTTGCCGAAAAGGTCGACGGCCGCCGCCTTGAGAGTGACGGCCTGCATGGAACCCAAACCGACCGCCGGCATCGCAATGCGATCCTTGGAAGACATATCCTTCAGCGACTTGAACGACGGATTTCTCGACGTCAAAATCATCGGCACTTCGCTGATCGCCGCAATGCCTTTCACGCCGAGGTTGCCGTGCGTCCGATCCCACATGAGTACGAGCGGCCCCGTTCCGGTCGCCGAGACATCGATGGCGCCGGAGAGCAGCGACTCGTTGATTCCGGAAGCGGATATCTGCAGCCAACTGGCTTTCAAATCGACATGGGCGGCTGCCGCGGCCTTTTCGATCAGGTTGTGCTTTTCCATAAGGACCAGCGGCAAGTAATGAAGGCCGAACTGCCGCGCCAACTTGACTTCATTAACCTCGGCGCGCGCCTGGAATGACGTTACAGCGAAGGCTGCCGCTATCAGAGTCGTTATGATTTTCATGTTCATCCTCGTTTGCTCCCTACCTCGTCGATCCATCATCAGGCACGCACTTGTCCCCACCGGATGACGGTTCTTTTCTCGATCTGACGAAAGATTCCATTCTCGATGATCAGACCGACCACCATCACTGTCAGAAGCCCGGCAAACACACTGGGGGTGATCAGCGAGTTGCGGCTCTCGAAGATGAACCAGCCAAGCCCGCCCTGACCCGATGCAGCGCCGAACACGAGTTCTGCCGCGATCAGCGTGCGCCACGCGAAAGCCCACCCGATCTTCAAGCCCGTCACGATTGAGGGAAGCGCGGCAGGAATCAGGATGTGAAAGACAAGCCTCACGCCCCGTAGCCCAAACGTTTGTCCCGCCATTCGCAGCGTTTCCGACACGCCGAGAAATCCGGATTGCGCATTCAGGGCGACCGCCCAGACCACCGAGTGGACTATGACGAAAAACAGGCTCACGTTGCCGAGCCCGAACCAGAGCAGCGCGAGTGGCAGCAAGGCGATCGCCGGCATCGGATTGAACATGGCGGTGAGAGTAGAAAGGATATCGGTGCCGATCCGGGTCGAGACGGCGAGAATGGTGAAAGCGGAAGCAACCACGAGGCCGATCAAGTAGCCGACCATCAGCGTTTTCAGGGTAATGAAGAGGCGCGCCGGAATGACCCCGCTAGCGATCCCCTCTCCCAACGCTCGCATCGTTTCGCTGAAGCTCGGGAAGAGAATCGGAATATTGATCCATCTGGCATAGACCTCCCAGATAACGGCCAAGATGACGAGGAACGCCAGCCTTCGCATGAGGGTCATTTCGGCAAGACGCGCGAACAAGGGAAGCCGCACCTCGACATCGGCCGGATCCTTGGCCGGCAGCACCATCAATTCATATTCGTCGCGGACCGGAGGCGTTAAGGCGATCGAGTTCATGCGCATGTTCCCTTGCCGGTGGCTTCGTGCTCGAACAGCATGTCGTTGATTTTCTTGCAGAGCCCCTGAAACTCGGAGCCGCCCAGGCTTTCCGGGCCGAACGCGTGAGCGTTGAGCTCTGCTCGCACCCGACCGGGATGCGGCGACAGGACCAGAATCCGGCTGCCGATAAGAACGGCCTCTTCGATTGAGTGGGTTACGAAAATCAGCGTAAAGCGGGTCTTGTCCCAAAGTTGCAGAAGCTCTTGCTGCATCTTGCGACGGGTGAGTGCGTCGAGCGCCGCGTAAGGCTCATCCATCAGCAGAACGTCGGGCTTCATTGCCATTGACCGCGCAATCGCAACGCGCTGCTTCATGCCGCCCGAAAGCATATGCGGATATGAATCAGCGAATTTCGTGAGGCCAACCCGTTCGATGATCTCGCTGGCGGAGCGAGAAATGTCGGCACGCTTGTTCAGCTTGAGCGGCAACTCGATATTCTGTCTGACTGTCTTCCACGGCAATAGCTGATCGAACTCCTGGAAGACCATCATGCGGTCTGGGCCAGGCGCGTCTATTTCGCGATCCCGCAAGGTTATTTTCCCTTCGACCGGCTTGATGAAGCCGGCAATTGCTTTCAGCAATGTCGACTTCCCACAACCGGATGGGCCCAACAAAACGAAACGGTCTCCGGCATGGATATCGAAGGTGACCTGCGAGGTCGCCGTAACCAGATATTCCGCGGTTTTGTATTGGAGGGTCACTCCTGAGACTTGCAGGAGCGGCTGCTGCGGGACCTGAGCAGGGCTCGGGGTTGAAACAACCTGGAGCTTCGACAGCATGGCATACTCCTAGTGGACAGCCATGCACGATCACATTCGCGCACGACAATCGATTGCATTTCCAGTCCCACTTGGACGCCTCTCTGGGGTCCTTGGTAAGTCGCTCGATCTACATTCTGGTCTGCGGAAGTCGCCGCCCCAGAATTCCACCGGCGATCATGTTGCGCAGAATTTGCGTCGTGCCGCCGCCGATGGTGAACATCCGTGCATCGCGCGCCATTCTTTCAAGAGGAAGATCCCGGCCGTATCCGGCGGCGCCATGTAACTGCAACGCGTCGTTGGTCACTTTTATTGCGCCTTCGGCCGTAAACACCTTGGCCTGCGCCGACGCGGTGACATCCGGCCACGGATTTGCATTCCGCGCGGTGTCGTGAATGAGAAGCCTGGATGCGCGTAGCGTTATCGCCATATCCGAGAGCATCCACTGCACCCCCTGGAACTCGGAGATCGGTCGGCCGAATTGCTCGCGCTGCTCGACATACGCCAGCGACGCTTCGTAGGCACCTTGAGCAATCCCAAGCGCAACTGCTGCTGCACCGATGCGTTGCGAATTGTACGCCAGCATGATTTGCCCAAAGCCCTTCTTCAATCCCACCGGAGGGACCAGAAGAGCGTCGGCGGCCACTTCGCAGTCTTCGAGGTGAAGGAACCCTTCCGGAATTCCGCGCAAGCCCATTGCGGGCAACCGTTTGCCGACCCGAA
>JBQCIZ010000050.1:0-2498 GCA_051953235.1 Nitrobacter sp.
CGGCAAGACCGCCACCTTCATGCCGAAGCCGATCTTCGGCGACAACGGCTCGGGCATGCACGTGCACCAGTCGATCTGGAAGGACGGCAAGCCGACCTTCGCCGGCAACAAGTACGCCGACCTGTCGGAAACCTGCCTGCACTACATCGGCGGCATCATCAAGCACGCCAAGGCCATCAACGCCTTCACCAACCCCTCGACCAACTCCTACAAGCGTCTGGTCCCGGGCTATGAGGCGCCGGTGCTGCTCGCCTACTCCGCGCGCAACCGCTCGGCGTCGTGCCGCATCCCCTACACCACCTCGCCGAAGGCCAAGCGCGTGGAAGTCCGCTTCCCCGACCCGATGGCCAATCCGTATCTCGCCTTCGCGGCGATGCTGATGGCCGGTCTCGACGGCATCAAGAACAAGATCGATCCGGGTCCGGCGATGGACAAGGACCTCTACGATCTGCCGAAGGAAGAGCTGAAGCAGATCCCGACGGTGTGCGGCAGCTTGCGCGAAGCACTGGAAAACCTCGACAAGGACCGCGCCTTCCTCAAGGCCGGCGGCGTGTTCGATGACGACTTCATCGACGCCTATATCGAGCTGAAGATGACCGACGTGATGCGCTTCGAAATGACGCCGCACCCGGTCGAGTTCGACATGTACTATTCGTACTGATCGATCCGCACCTTACGAACGGCAAAGGCGCTCCCGGCGGAGCGCCTTTGTTTTTTGCGCGATCAGAATATCCGCACACCGAAAACGTCCGCCATTACTTGCGCGTAAACGCAGATCGCGCATCGAAGGATGTCGTCGCGGCTCCCGTCAGACCTGCCGCCTGCAACGCCGCCGCCGCCGGCGCTTCGGTGCCATCCCACCACGGCAGCTTCGCTGCTATTCCCCGCGTGACGGGCTCGCCCAGGACGCCGCCGAAATCGAGCGGCCAGAAGCCGTTCTTCACCATCGCGACCGAAACCTCATGCAGCCGATAGCCCGCGCCGAACGTGGCCGCAAGATCGCCGGGCGATACCGTGCGCGCCGTTCGGGGATCGCTCACGTTCACGAACGTGACCATGACGGGAATCAAATCGCCGGTCACCGCAGCCGAGCCGGTCATCCGGCTGAGATTTGCGAAACTGACATTGGACCCCGCCGCCCTGTAAGCCCGGAGCGCGACGTAATTCACGCCATTGAGTTCGGCGCCCTTGTCGCCGTGCATCATCAAGACCACCAGATTTTTGCCGCCGCCGAGATCGACGAACACCGCGTCGCCCCGGGTATAGGTGTCGCCGGAGACGCTGTAGCCGCGGTAGGGAAAAACCGCGAAAACGCCGGAGGCCGACTTGAGGCCATCGGGCGTTTCGACGCTCACTGACAGCCGATATTTATGGCCGGGCCTGTGAAGGCGGATCTGATCGCCGACCACAAGCGCCGCCAACAATAAAATCAGGCCGACCCACTTCATGGTCATCGTGCTCTCGCAATCGGGATTCGCACGTCCAGCTTACGGCCTGGCGAATACCGGCAATAGCGGTCAAAGAGACGCGGACGGCGCTTGATCCCGGCAGCATTTGACGAAACACTGCGCGGGTTTTGGACTGGAGGACGACGTGACAGACTTGACCGCTGGCAAGGGCCAGACCCGAAAGGACCTGGCGTGGGCGATCTCGGTTGGCGGGATTGGCTTCGTGCTGTTCGCGGCGTTCCTGTTTTTCGCCTGGTATTTTGCGGCGACACTGTTCCTGATCTTCGCCGGCGTCCTGCTTGGCGTCTTCCTCAACGCGCTCACCAATCTGTTCGGCCGCCTCGTCCCCATTCCTCACGGCCTGCGGCTGACGATCGTTTGTCTCGCGCTCGCGGCAGCCCTGTCCGGGGTGCTGGTTCTCGGAGGAACGACCATCGCGCAGCAGGCCGCGGTGCTGAGCAACACGCTCAAATCCCAGCTCGTGAACGTCAAGGGGTTCCTCGAGAAGAACGGCGTCGATACCAGCTACCTCAATTTGAGCAGCCTCAATGCGGCATCCGGAACGTCAACAGCGAACGAGCCTCCCGCAGCGTCGGCCCCGCATAACCTGCCGAGCGCAGGCGCGCTGGCCTCGGGCGGAACGGCGATCGTCGGCCAGACCCTGAAGCTGATCCTCGGCACCGTCAGCGCCGTCGGCAACTTCTTCATCGTGCTGTTTCTCGGTCTTTGCTTTGCGGCACAGCCGAACATCTATCGCAAGGGCCTGCTCGCCATGGCGCCGGCAAGGCACCGCGCGGCTGTGACGACCGTGGTGGACAGGATCGGCGAAACCCTGGAGCGCTGGCTGATCGCGCAGATGATCACCATGGCCGCGGTGTTCCTCGTGACCTGGATCGGCCTCAAGATCATCGGCATCCAGAGTTCGTTCATCCTTGGAATCCAGGCCGGCCTGCTCGCGTTCATCCCAACGGTCGGAGCCATTCTGGGCGGCCTGATCGTCGTCCTCGCAAGTCTCGCGTCAGGATGGGTGGCCGCAGCGAGCGCCTTCGT
>JBQCIZ010000051.1:0-3166 GCA_051953235.1 Nitrobacter sp.
GCGACGCGCGAGATCACGAAGACGGGCAGCGCCGCGGGATGGTCGGCGCGCTCGATGAACGGCAGCCGGGCAATGATCTTCGGCGCGCCCTCGGCTTCCAGCGCAAGCCACCACGGCGTGCGGCTCGAGGTTGCCGAGACCAGCGCGAGGTCGCCTTTCGAGTTGGCTACCGCTTCGACGGCGGCCGGCGCATTGAAGTGCGACACGAACGGCACCGTGAAGCCGAAGTGGAAACGCGCCGAGTCCCGCATCGCGGATTCGCCGAGCGACAGGTCGGCATGCAGCGAGAACGGCGCCTGCACGTAGGTGAAGGTCGAGATGATGACGCGCCAGATGCTCTCGACGGTGTCGAGCGGCAGGATGCCGCGATGGCGTTGCGCCAGCCGGCGCATCATGTCGGCTTCGCGCGCTGGCCGGAATGCCGAACCGACTTCCTGGGTCTGCTTCACGGAAATCAGGCGATCGATGATGTCGCCGCGCTGCATCAGCAGGTTGTGAACCTGCTGATCGATGCTATCGATCTCCTTGCGCAACTCCTGCAGGGAGGGCGGTGCCGGGGGTGTATTGGCCATTGATGCAACTCATCGGGGCTGCCCGAACGGGACGGCTAGGGGGGCAGCTCTAACATTCGCGTCCGGGGGATTTGCGGCAAGCGGGTTGCGAATGTCGGATTCACGCCGCCAGCGGGCGCATTGATAGGAAAGACGGCGCGTGAAAGCAAAGAAAACATTGTCCGCGGTGTCTGTTGCTGGCGCCGGAGCGATGGGCTTTCGCATCGCTTGTCTTGACGAAAAGGGCGTGTGGGACTAACTTTCCGCTATTCCGTGGTCATTTGAGCCGGCCGGCTTGCAGCCACGTTAAACAACTCGCTAAACAGGCCGGGGACAGCAAAATCCTGATCCCGGCCGAACCCATGTTCAGGCCGGTTTTTTATGGCCTGAGATCCGGCGGTGGCTAAACCGCCGGCGGAGGTCAGTGACAGGATGGTAAACGTGCAAACCATACCGGCGGCTCACGCCGAGGATCGCGCCCTTGAGGCCGACCATCCCACCTCGCAGGTTATGCAGTTTACCGGCGATCAACCTCTGCGGCTTGATTGCGGCATCGATCTCGCGCCGTTTCAGATCGCCTATCAGACCTACGGCAAGCTCAATGCCGACAAATCCAATGCGATCCTGGTTTGCCATGCGCTGACCGGCGATCAGCATGTCGCCAACGTTCATCCCGTCACCGGCAAGTCCGGCTGGTGGGTGACGCTGGTGGGGCCGGGCAAGCCGCTCGACACCGACAGGTATTTCATCATCTGCACGAACGTGATCGGCGGCTGCATGGGCTCGACGGGTCCAGCCTCCATGAATCCGGCGACGGGCAAGGCGTGGGGACTGGATTTCCCGGTCATCACGATTCCCGACATGGTCCGCGCGCAGGCGATGCTGATCGATCGTCTCGGCATCGATACGCTGTTCGCTGTGGTTGGCGGCTCCATGGGCGGCATGCAGGTGCTGCAATGGTGCGTGGCCTATCCGCAGCGCGTGTTCTCCGCGCTGCCGATCGCGTGCAGCACCCGCCACTCGGCGCAGAACATCGCGTTTCATGAACTGGGACGGCAGGCCGTGATGGCCGATCCGGACTGGCGCGATGGCCGCTATGTCGAGCAAGGCACGCATCCGGCGCGGGGACTCGGCGTCGCGCGCATGGCCGCGCACATCACCTATCTGTCGGATGCGGCGCTGCATCGCAAGTTCGGACGGCGGATGCAGGATCGCGAGCTACCGACCTTCTCGTTCGATGCTGATTTTCAGGTGGAAAGCTATCTGCGCTATCAGGGCTCGTCGTTCGTCGAGCGCTTCGATGCCAACAGCTATCTCTATCTGACGCGGGCGATGGATTATTTCGACATCGCGGCCGACCATGACGGCGTGCTGGCCAAGGCGTTTCGCGATACCAAGACGCGCTTCTGCGTGGTGTCGTTCACGAGCGATTGGCTGTTTCCGACCTCGGAATCGCGCGCCACCGTGCACGCGCTCAATGCCGGTGGAGCGAGGGTATCGTTCGCGGAGATCGAGACCGATCGCGGTCACGACGCGTTTCTGCTCGACGTTCCCGAATTTTTCGACATCGTGCGCGCGTTCCTGGAATCCGCAGGCAAGACGCGCGGCCTGACCGCAGCAGGTGAATGAGATGACCGCCCAGCAACAGACCTTGCCGCTGACCGGCGCTGCATTGCCGCCTGCCGACCGCTACCGCAGCGACCATCTGCTGCTGGCCGAAATGATCGAACCCGGTTCGAAAGTGCTCGACGTCGGCTGCGGCGACGGCGACCTGCTGCAATTGCTGGAAACGCGCGGCATCGACGGGCGCGGCATCGAACTGTCGCGCGAGGGCGTCAACCATTGCGTCGCCAAGGGTCTCGCGGTGGTGCAGGGCGACGCCGATACCGACCTCGTCAACTACCCCGACGATGCGTTCGATTATGTTATCCTGTCGCAAACCCTGCAGGCCACGCGGCAGCCCAGGGCCGTGCTGGAAAACCTGCTGCGGATCGGCCGCCGCGCCATCGTGTCGTTTCCGAACTTCGGTTACTGGAAGATGCGGCTTCAACTGCTGGTCGGCGGCCATATGCCACGCACGGAAAACCTGCCGGCGACGTGGTACGACACGGCCAACATCCACTTCTGCACCATCAAGGATTTCGTGGAGCTCTGCGACGAGATCAACGTCAGGATGGAGCGCGCGATCGCGCTCGATCTCTACGGTCGGCCGCTGCAGTTCAATGCGCCGTGGTGGTTCTGGAACATGTTTGGCGAGCAGGGTGTGTTTCTGCTCAGCCGTGCGGAGAGCGGCCGGTAGTTCAAAATCGTCATTGCGAGGAGCTCAAGGGCGATGTGTAGCATCGTCCCGGTGGCGACGAAGCAATCCAGTCTTTCTCACGGCCATCTGGATTGCTTCGCTTCGCTCGCAATGACGAAAGACTCACGCCTTGAGCGAGCGCGGGTCGCGCGGTCCCCAGCGTCCCGCTTCGGCGAGCGCAATGAAGCGCTCGACCGCGCCGTTGAACAGCGAGGCTTCCTCCAGATTGAGGACGTGGCCCGTCTTGGGAAACATCATCAGGCCGGACGGCGCGATGTGCTTCTTGAGATAGAGACTGGACTCGATGCAGGCATCA
>JBQCIZ010000052.1:0-3706 GCA_051953235.1 Nitrobacter sp.
GTCCGGGCAGGATGATTTCGGGCCCGTCATCCCTGAAGCGCCGGCCGATCAAAACCTGCCCTTGGACATTGAACAGCGCAATGCCGACATTGGGACGGTAAGGCTTGGTGTCGCTCATTTTTTTGCGAATTAGCTGCCCGAGAGGCTCGCGAATTCCTTGACCACGCGCTCGTAGACCGGGCGCTTGAACGGCACGATCAGCCGAGTCAGGTTCTGCATGGGCTCCCAGCGCCAGGTGATGAATTCCGGCTTGTGACCGTCGCCGGGATTGGCGACGTTGATTTCCTTGTCGTCGCCGGTGAAACGGATCGCGTACCACTTCTGGCGCTGGCCGCGATAGCGGCCCTTCCAGGTGCGTCCGGCAACGGTGCGGGGAATGTCATAGATCAGCCAGTCGGACACCTCGGCGATTTTTTCGACCGAGCGGACGCTGGTTTCCTCGTAGAGCTCGCGCTTCGCTGCGAGCCAGGTGTCCTCGCCGGGATCGACGCCGCCTTGCGGCATCTGCCAGACATGCTGGTCGTCGACATGTTCGATGCCGCCGGCGCGGCGGCCGATAAAGACGAGCCCCTTCTCGTTGAGAAGCATCATGCCGACGCATGTTCGATAGGGCAGGTCGTCGTAGCGCGTCATTCCGTCAATGCCTCTTCCGCCTCCACAGTCCCCGCCGATGCGGACCGGGATTCAGGATGCTAGCTTGATTTTGATTTCAGCATCGCGGTTGTCAATGGCACAAGCATCACGCCACGGCTCTCGAGAGCCTTGGTCCAAGCGCCGATCCGGTCGATCGAGACCGGAAGCGCTGAAGCCACGCCCACGGCAAAACCCCGTTCTTTCGCCAAATCCACCAGCCGCGCGAGCGCCTTGTCGACCTCCACTGACGTCGGGACGGTATCGATGGTCAGATCAGCCCTGGCGAACGGCATGGCCTGGCCATCTGCGAGCTGGCCCGCAACGCTCCGCGGCGTCGATCCGTCGTCGAGGAAGCCGAGTCCGCGCTTGGATGCTTCGCGGATAATGGGCTGCATCACCGAGTCGGAGGAGATGAATTTGGCGCCCATGAAGTTGGCGATGCCGAAATAGCCCTGAAAGCGGCTGAGGTGCCAGTGCAGGCGATCGACGTTCTGCTCGGCGCCGAGCGACGTCAGCAGGGTCTGCGGCCCCGGATCGTTGTCGGGATAATCGTAGGGCTCCATCGGAACCTGCAGCAGAATCTCATGACGTTGCGCGCGGGCGCGCTCGACCAGCTTTGCTGGATCCGACCCATAGGGCGTAAAGGCCAACGTGACAGCCGAGGGCAGCTTCATGATGGCGTCGGCGGTTTTCGCCGCGCCGACACCGAGACCGCCGACGACGATCGCGACCACCGGCATGGTTGCCGCCTTCGCACGCTCGGCATCGGTGCCCATGGCGTAAGCCTTGAACGGCTTCAAACCGTCAGCGGCGACAACGGGAATCATCCCGTAACGTGACTTCTCCAGCAAGCGCTGATCGATTCCGGGCATGACCGCCGGCGCCGGATCGCCGCCGGCCTTGTCGGGTTCTGCGCCTCCGACAACGACATCCTGGCGTGCGCCGCTGGATCCATCGATGATGGTGATGGTCTTTTGCCCGGCCGCTGGTTGCGCAACGACAGTCTTGGCATTGCCGTCCGGCTTCGGCGTCGCGTGTGGGGCCGCCTCCGGCTTGCCATCGGAGACGGCGGGTTGCCTGATTGCGACGCGCGCAGTGGGCTCACCGCCCAGAGGATTGTGATTGAAAAGCGCAAAGCCCAGAAACGTGACCAGGATCAATCCCAGTACGACCGCCGCAGCCTGCGGGAATGTGAAGGGAAGCTGAAAGCGGCGCTTCCGCGCGGCGCTCTGTCCAAGCGGCGTGCTGAGATCGTCCGTTGTGTCGGCCATGGATCTCTCCGAATCACCCGATTGGACAATACCATGGGCGTCCGAGAGCATGGCAGATCGCGAGCAGCCGAGACCGCTGGCTGAACCAGCGAGCCGAAACTGAAACGGGCGGCCCGAAGGCCGCCCGAATGCAGAAAGCTCGTTATTTCAAGGGGATCAGTTCGCCGCCTTGCTCGCCGGCTTGTCGATTGCGGCCTTGTCTCCGGTTGCGGGAAGGTTGGCCTTGATGCCGTGCAGAAGGTCGTCGGCCATCTTCAAGGCCTTGTCGTTCTTGGCATCCGGCGGGACGTAGGATTGCGACCCGGTCTTTTCGTCGTTGCCGTTCTTCAGATGGCCGCGCAGCGACGCCTCACCCTTGGTATCGGTGCGCGACTTCAGTTCGTCCGGCACATCCTGCAGCACCTCGATATCCGGAACGATGCCCTTGGCCTGAATCGAGCGGCCCGACGGGGTGTAGTAGCGCGCCGTGGTCAGCCGCAATGCGCCATTGCCCGAGCCGAGCGGAATGATGGTCTGCACCGAACCCTTGCCAAACGAGCGGGTGCCGACCAGCGTCGCCCGCTTGTGATCCTGCAAAGCGCCGGCAACGATTTCCGACGCCGATGCCGAGCCGCCGTTGATCAGGACGATCACCGGCTTGCCCTTGGTGAGGTCACCCGGATGCGCGGAGCGGCGCTGGGTTTCCTCGGCATTACGGCCGCGGGTCGAGACGATTTCACCCTTGTCGAGGAACGTATCGGACACCGTCACAGCTTCCTCGAGCAATCCGCCGGGGTTGTTGCGCAGGTCGATGATGTAGCCCTTGAGCTTGTCGCCGATCTGGCCCTGCAGGTCGGCGATCGATTTCTTGAGGCCTTCGGTGGTCTGCTCGTTGAACGTGGTGATGCGGATGTAGGCGATGTCGTCGGCCTCGACACGCGCACGCACCGAGCGGACGCGAATGTTGTCGCGCACCAGTGTCACATCGATCGGGTTGTCCTGGCCCTTGCGGATGATCTTGAGCTTGATCTTGGTGCCGACCGGGCCGCGCATCTTGTCGACGGCCTGATTGAGGGTGAGCCCCTGTACGGCTTCATCGTCAAGGTTGGTGATGATGTCGTTCGCCAGAATGCCGGCCTTCGATGCCGGCGTATCGTCGATCGGAGAGACTACCTTGATCAGGCCGTCTTCCATCGTGACCTCGATTCCGAGACCGCCGAACTCGCCGCGCGTCTGCACCTGCATGTCGCGGAAGCTCTTCGCGTCCATGTAGCTCGAATGCGGATCGAGGCCGCCGAGCATGCCGTTGATCGCGGACTCGATCAGCTTGCTGTCGTCGGGCTTCTCGACGTAGTGCGAGCGCACGCGCTCGAAGATGTCACCGAACAGATTGAGCTGGCGGTAGGTGTCCGCCGATGCGGCCGCCCGCGCGCTCGCGCCGACGGCGACGAGAGATGACTGGGTCGCGAGCAGGGTCAGGGCCGCACCCGTGGCGCCGCCGAGAACAATCAGGAACGTCTTGCGCATCATCCGCGAACCTTTTCGCTATCGGTTGTTGCCCACCACGGGTTTGGATCGACGGGTGACCCGTCCTTACGAAACTCGATATAGAGGACCGGCTGGCTCGTGCCCGCACCGGTCACAATGCTGGAAGCAATTTGCGGGCCGCTCCCCATGACGGCAACCGGCTCTCCGGTCAATACGAACTGACCGATCTCGACCGAAATCCGATCCATGCCCGCCAGGACCACATGATACCCGCCGCCGGCATTCAGGATCAAGAGTTTGCCGTAGGAACGATAGGGCGCGGCGTAGACCACCCA
>JBQCIZ010000053.1:0-2637 GCA_051953235.1 Nitrobacter sp.
GCCTGCCCGCCACGGTAGCGTTCGCGCAGCAGCGCCTCGCGGATCATCAGCGGGTCGTGCGGCGCAACGAAGGTGCGTACGGCAAGGCGGTCGACTGGCGCCGACGCGATGATCGAGAGATCGCGCACGCCGGTGAGCGCCAGTTGGAGGGTGCGTGGGATCGGCGTCGCGCTCAGCGTCAGGACATGCACCTGCGCCCGCAACTGCTTCAGCCGCTCCTTGTGGCTGACACCAAAGTGCTGCTCCTCGTCGACCACGAGAAGCCCGAGATCCCTGAACTTGATGGACTTGCCGAGCAGCGCGTGGGTTCCAACTACGATATCGACCGATCCGTCGGCAAGCCCCTTCTTGACCTGCGTCAGTTCCTTCGGCGACACCAGACGCGAGGCTTGCGCGACCTTGACCGGGAAACCACGGAATCGCTCGGTGAACGTCTTGGCGTGCTGACGCGCGAGCAAGGTGGTGGGCACCACGACAGCCACTTGCTTGCCGTCAAGCGCAACGGCGAATGTCGCTCTTAGCGCCACTTCCGTCTTTCCAAAGCCGACGTCGCCACACACAAGCCGATCCATCGGACGCCCGCTTTCGAGATCCTTCAGCGAGGCATTGATGGCGCCAAGCTGGTCCTCGGTCTCCTCATAGGGAAAGCGCGCACAGAATTCGTCATAGAGGCCGGCCTGCACCGGCATCTTCGGTGCCTCGTGCAGATGCCGCTCGGCGGCGATCTTGATCAGTTCGCCCGCGATCTCGCGGATGCGGTTCTTGAGCTTCGCCTTGCGCGCCTGCCAGCCGCCACCGCCAAGCCGATCGAGTTCGACATTGGCATTGTCGGCCCCGTAGCGTGACAGCAGTTCGATATTCTCGACCGGCAAGAACAGCTTCGTTTCGTTCGCATAGCGCAACTCGAGACAGTCATGCGGAGCACCCGCCACTTCCAGCGTCTGCAGGCCGACGAAACGTCCAATGCCGTGCTCGACATGCACGACAAGGTCGCCAATGGACAGGCTCGTCACTTCCGAGATGAAATTGTCTAGCTTGCGGCTGGCCTTGCGCGGCCGCACAAGGCGGTCGCCGAGAATGTCCTGCTCGCTGATGACAGCGATGGTGTCGGTCTCGAACCCGCTCTCCATGCCGACGACAGCCAGCATGGCTTCGTTGCGCGGCGTGGCTTGAACCGTGCGCCAGGTGTTGACGCTGGTCAGGTTGAGCAGCTTGTGATCCCGGAGCATGCTCGTCATGCGGTCGCGCGAGCCTTCGCTCCACAGTGCGATGACGACTTTCTTCCGAGCCGCCTGCAAGGCCTGCACGTGCGATACCACGGATTCGAACACATTGACCGACGTATCCGCCCGCTCGGGCGCGAAATTGCGCCCCTGCCGCGCGCCGGCATCGACGATACCATTGCCGCCATCGGGCACTGCGAACGGCGTCAGCCGCACCAGCGGCGCGTCCCCGATACGTTTCCTCCATTCCTCGGGTGTCAGATAAAGCCGGTCGGGTGGCAGCGGCTTGTAGATCGCACCGCCGCCGGGATGTTCGAGAGCTTCGCGCCGCGCTTCGTAATAGTCTTCAATCTGCTTGAAGCGCTCGGCCGCCGCATCCTCGCCCTGCGGTTCGATGGCGACGGGCGCACCATCGAGATAGTCGAGCAGCGTGTCCATACGCTCCTGAAACAGCGGGAGCCAATGCTCCATGCCGGGGTGGCGCCGGCCTTCGCTGACGGCCTCATACAGCGGGTCATCCCGCTCCGGCGCGCCGAATGCCGCGACATAGCCCATTCGAAAGCGCCGGATGGTTTCGGTGACAAGCTGAAATTCGGAAATCGGCACCAGATCGAGCGAGCGCATGTCGAGCAGCGTGCGCTGGGTTTCCGCATCGAAAGATCGGATCGATTCCAGGGAGTCGCCGAAGAAGTCGAACCGCACGGGTTGATCGAGACCGGCCGGAAACAGATCGAGGATACCGCCGCGCACGGCATATTCGCCGGGCTCGCGGACCGTCGAGGAGCGGTTGTAGCCATTGTGCTCCAGCCACGCGACGATCGAGTCCATCGGCACCACGTGGCCTGGCGCGACAGACAAGGCCTGCGAGGCAATCACCTCACGCGCAGGCACGCGTTGCAGGATGGCATTGACCGTCGTCAGGACAATCAGGGGCGTTTCGCTGCCGGTGAGGCGCGACAATCGCGCCAGTGTCGTCAGCCGCTGGGCGAGAATGCCGCCATGGGGGGAGACGCGGTCGTAGGGCTGGCAGTCCCAGGCCGGAAACTGCATCACCGACAAATCGGGCGCGAAAAACTCAAGCGCCCGGGCGAGCTGCTGCATGCGCGGGCCGTCGCGGCACACCACCGCAAGGCTGACGGGCGAGGCTTGCCGTCCGGCCTTGGCCTTGATGGCGCGCGCGAGATCGGAGACCACAAGTCCTTCCGCGCCCTCGGCAACGTTCGCCAGCGTCAGCGGATGGCCGGGCGACAGCAACTCCGCCGGAGATCGGACAACCGCCATCACGCCTCCCGCCCGGGCTGAAACGACTTGATGCGATCAAACAGCGCGGTCCGGTATTCAGGAGCGAGCAAGGCATCGCTGCTCAGGGCGGCATAGAGGTCCGGGTCCGGAACCTCGATCAGGCTTTCAAGGT
>JBQCIZ010000054.1:0-6974 GCA_051953235.1 Nitrobacter sp.
GTCCGTGAGCAGACCATCGCCGCGGCTGCGGATTCCTCCAGCCGTGCCAGCGGTGCGCGGGCGAGATGAACGCTGCGCAGACGCATATTTGAGCAGCTTTTAGCGACTGGACTGTGGTGTCCATTAACTCTCTACGGAGCGAAATGGCGCCGATCCCATCGGTGCGCAGCGCTGGAATTCTGTAACAGGCTCCCTAGATAGAGGTCAGGGGAGGCGTGAGTTTCAGAGGACGCGTCATGGTCCTGAAAGGCATTTTGATCGCCAGCCTCAGTACGATGTTGCTGACGAGTTTCGCGATGGCCGGCGAGTACCGGCCGGGCGATTTTTTCAACCTGGATTTATCGAAGGCTGCGCTCTCGCCGGATCCACTCGGGCCGCCGGCCCATTTCGAGCAGGTGCCGATCGAAGCCAACGCGCCGGACAAGGTTGAGGTACCTGACGTCAAGGCTCAGCGGGTCGAGCGGGTTCATGTTCGCAAACCGCATCATGCGGCTGGCGCCAAGCCTGCAACCGCTCGTCCGAAACTGGCACGCCGTTCGCACGGCAATCCGATGGACGCGCAGGCGCGCGATACCAGGATTCAGGTCTGGCCCTGCCGGTCGGGCGGCATCTGTAGTTGGCAGCGGTCTCGCTGACGGATGGTGCGATGCGGCCACGCTTTCGAGTGGCTCAAACAGGTGCAAGCGCGAAGTTGTTTCCGTCCCTAACTCAGGCTTGATTTGTCCCGAGTGCTTGCGGTGACGTATCAAGGCGTCATCTCCTGCGCGAACCCGCGCGTGTCGTTGCCTTCTCATTCCGGGAGTCCTCATGGCCAATCTGCATACACAGGGCATCGATCTGCCGCGCCTCGGGCTTGGCACCTACCGGATGCAGGGAGACATCTGCCGCGCGGCTGTCGAAAGCGCGCTCGGTCTCGGCTATCGCCACATCGATACGGCAGAGATGTACGGTAACGAGGATGCGGTCGGTGCCGCTATCGCTACGTCGGGCGTAGTGCGCAAGGATCTTCACGTCACCACCAAGGTCTGGCACGAAAACCTGGCTCCCGATGCGATCCGCAGGGCATTCGATGCCAGCCTGAAAAAACTGCGGCTCGACCACGTCGATCTCTATCTCGTGCACTGGCCCTCCAGGGCCATGAATCTTGCTGCGATCTTCGAGACGCTGGAAAAGCTCCGGGCAGACGGGAAAGCGCGGGCGATCGGCGTCTGCAATTTCAATCTTGGGTTGCTTCGCAAAACAGTGGACGAGATCAAGGCGCCGATCGCCTGCAATCAGATCGAGTACCATGTGATGCTCGACCAGACGGCGGTGCGTTCGTATCTCGCGAAGAAGAATATTCCGGTCGTCGCCTATGCGCCGCTGGCGCAAGGCCGCGCCGCAAGCAATGAGACTTTGATGACGATCGCCCGCAAGCACGACGCGACCGCCGCGCAGGTTGCGCTAAAATGGTTGCTCGATCAGGACGGCGTTGCGGCGATACCCAAGGCGTCACGCGCCGAAAGTCAGCAGGCCAATATCGAAGCGTTGAAGCTGCATCTCGACGACGATGATCGCAGGAAAATCGCGGCGCTCCCCAAGACGCAGCGCTTCGTTAACCCTCCATTCGCTCCGGCCTGGGATTGAGCCGATACAAATCTGCCAATACAAAAATGGCCCCGCGAAGGGCCATTTTCATAGGGTGCCAGACTTAGTGGCGATGCTTGATCACCACGACACGGTCGTGATGATGATGACGATGACGCCACCCCTCGTGGTGACGCCACCCCTCATGACGGTGATGTCCGCGCATATGGTCGTGGCCGGTCCTGATCACCACGCTTTGCGCGCTGGCGATCGTGGGAGCCGCAACGGCGATACCGACAACTGCGGCAATAACGTAAGCAAAGGTCTTCATCGAGTTCTCCTCCTCGGGTTGAACGCGTGATAACCGTTGCCGGGAGGGTGAAGTTCCAGAGGATTTGCGGGAGAATCCTGAATGGTTGTTCAGCTTGAACCAAAGCGAACCACGATTCACTCGCAATAGGTCTTGCCGTTGAAATGGAAACATTTCGACGATACAGGAGCAGCCCGCCGCGGAGCATGATGCGTGGCGCGGTGCCGGAAGCCGGACCAGCGGGAGCGCTCACGGCTTGCGCACAGGCGGCTGATATCGGGGTCGGTGACGGTTTTCCAGATCAACCGCCCCGCCTCGGATGTGCAGGTCTGCATCAGCGAGCGTGCGACACAGACGTCGGCGCCCTCCGAGTAGGCGTGGCTTTCGTAGATGCAGGTCGGGGCGGACGAAGCCTGCTGTGCGTCTGCTGCGGCTGGCAGCGCCAGAACGCTTGCGATCAGCAGACCAGGGATCAAACGGGACATCTGAAAATCTCCGGCTGAAAATGGCTTGAAACAATAATGGGCAACGCCTGACGGAATCGGCCTTGGATAAGCCCGCAGTCTATCCTGTCTCGGGAGGATCACACAGGGGTGTTACGGATGTGACTGATATCATTGTGCCGCCGGCCGGCTTACGTTGGCGCTGCGTTCGGGGACCCCGAACTGCTCGCGGCAAATCTCGGCGAGTTTGGCGACTCCGTCGCGGATTTGGTCGTGGGACGGGCTCGCGAAACACAGCCTGAGCCGGCTGCCGGCATAGGCCTTATCGGTCGACCATTCCGGTCCCGGGTTGATCGAGACGCCGGAGGCGAGCGCGGCCTGATACAGCTTCATCGTGTCGACATTGTCCGGGAGCTTGACCCAGAGGAAAATGCCGCCTTGGGGCTCCTCGAACTCGGCCGCCGTGCCGAACTGTTCGTTCAGCGCCTCGATCAGCGTGTCGAGCTTGGCGCGCAAGCCGCGGGTCAGTTCGGGAAGGTGGGTTGCGAAATGCGGGGTGCAGTATTCGGCGAGCACCATCTGCTCCAGCGACCCCGAGCCGGCATCGGTCTTGAGTGGCAGCAGGCGTGACATCAGCTCCCACGGCGCGACGATGAACCCGACACGCAGCGCAGGCGCGATCGATTTCGAGAACGAGCCGATGTGAATGACCCCGCTGCCTTCGTTCATGGCATAGAGTGCTGGCGGCCGCTGGCCGTCCCAGGTCAGGTCGGCATAACAATCGTCCTCGAAGATCGGCACGCCGTAGTCGCGCGAGAGCTTGAGCAGTTCGGTTCGCCGCTGCTCGCTCATGATCGTGGCGGTCGGATTTTGCACCGTCGGGATCGTGTAAATATATTTTGGCTGGATCTTGCGAGCCTTGAGTTCGGCGAGCGCCGCCGCCAGCACGTCCATCCGCATGCCGCCGTCGTCGAGTGGGATGCCGACGGCATGAACGCCAAGCCGCGCCAGCCGGGTCAGCGAACCCTGATAGGTTTCCTGTTCGACGATCACCGTATCGCCACGGGCGAGCAACGTGTGATTGACGAGATCGAGCGCCTGCAACGATCCGGAGACGAGCAGAATCTCATCGGCGGTGCAGGAAATGCCGGCGTCGCGCTTCAGCTTGGCGACGAGGAAGTCGCGCAGGGGCCGGTAGCCGAGCGGACCGTGCGCCAGGTTGTAGGTCGCAAGCGCCCGTCCGTCTCGTCTGAGGACAGTATTGATCGCCTCGATCAGCCCCTCGAGCGGCACGCCGTCGGGGTCGTTATTGCCGCCGACGAAGCTGTATGTCGAAAGACCGGTCCATGGCGCTGCCGCGGGCGGAAGCCCCGGTGCCAGCAGCGGCGTGAAATCGAACGGTGTGGTCGTCATTGAACCCGGTCTCCCTGTTTCTTCTTGTTGGATGGATCAGGCGTGACGCCCATCCTCCGATGGCTGTTTCTCGCTACTACAATTCGGGCCGCGCCGGCGCGACAGTCCCGTGGACCCCGCCATGGCGCGCTGTGACACATTGCCCATTCAGCCGGTAACCGCGTATCCTCAGGCGAGATTCTGTCGGCTGGCTGAGGGGCATGCACGAACTTATCCGCGATATCACGCTTTGCATCCTGTTTGCTTGGGGTCTCGGGCTGACCGCTCATTTCTCCCGGCAACCGCTGATCCTTGCCTATCTGCTGGCCGGGTTTTTCATCGGACCATTCGGGATGGGATGGGTCAAGTCGCAGGAATCGATCCAGATCATCTCCGAACTCGGCCTGATCTTCATGCTGTTCATGATCGGGCTGGAAATCGACCTCAAGAAGATCGTGCGCGCCGGGCGGGTGATCCTGATCGCTGCGGGCGGCCAGCTCGTCGGCGGCTGTGTCCTCGGCGTACTGTTCTTCATGGCAATCGGCCTCGCCATGGGCCGCGGCGGGTTCGACGCCCTCTACCTCTGCATTGCCTGCGCGCTGTCGAGCACGGTCATCATCGTCAAGGTGCTGTACGAAAAGCGTGAGCTCGACACCTTGCCGGGCCGCATCACGCTCGGCGTGCTGGTGCTCCAGGACATCTTCGCGATCCTGTTTCTGGCGGTGCAGCCCAGCCTCGACAATCTCCAGGTGTCCATCATCCTCCTGTCGATTGCGCGGGTCGGTGCGCTGGTGGCGACCGCCCTGATCCTGAGCCGCTATGTGCTGCCTCATCTGTTTCATCAGATCGCGCGTCGGCCGGAACTGGTGCTGCTTGGTGCGCTGGCCTGGTGCTTTCTGATCGGCGAGATCGCGGAGCGATTGCAGCTATCGCGCGAAATGGGATCGCTGGTCGCCGGCGTTTCGCTCTCGACCTTTCCCTACGCGCTCGACGTCACCGCCAAGGTGACAACGCTGCGCGACTTCTTCATCACGCTGTTCTTCGTCGCACTTGGCATGACGATACCGATTCCCGATGGCTCCGTGATAGGCCTCGCCCTGATCATCGCGGCTTTTACTGTGGTGAGCCGTCTCGTCACCACGTTCCTGCCGCTGTATCTGATGAAGCAGGGTTTACGCGCGAGCCTCCTGCCGGCGATCAATCTGGCGCAGATCAGCGAATTCTCGCTGGTGGTGATCCAGACCGGCGTGGCCGCCGGGCATATCAAGATGCAAACTGCCAACGCCGCCTCGTTCGCATTCGTTATCCTGGCGGTGCTCAGTACCTTCGCGATCGGGCGCAGCGATCAGCTTTCGCGGCTGGGCATTCGGCTCCTGAAGCAGCTTGGTCTTCGGGACCTCGATCACACCGAGGCAGAGGGGGGACATGGCGCGGGCGGCCACGGCGAGCCACGGCGCATTCTCATCCTGGGCTTTTTCCGCGCCGCCAGCGCGCTGTTGAGCGAAATCGAGCGGCGGAACAAGTCCTTGCTGGAGCAGATCGGCGTGGTCGACTTCAACCCGGTGGTCTACAGCACGCTGGTGAACCGCGGACTGCACGTAACCTATGGCGATATCAGCAACGTGGATACGCTGCTGCATGCAGGCGTCGGCAGCGCCGAGATTATCATCCTGAGCGTGCCGGATTCGCTGCTCAAGGGGGCCAACAACGAAAAGCTGGTCCGCCACGTCCGGTCGCTCAATCCGACCGCAAAAATCATCTCAACGGCGGACCTTCTGTCTGATGTCGGGGATCAATACGCCGCCGGCGCCGACTATGTGACGGTGACGCGCCTCAGCGATGCCCACGAACTTTTCGCGGCCATCGAGGCCGCCGATAATGGTCTGCTGGCCGACAAGCGCGCCGAGACCGATGCACGGCTGAATAAACGCCGGGAAGTGCTGCCGTAGGCCGCTGTGGTGTTTAATTTCGCCATGCGGATCATATATGGCCCGATCGTATGACGGCATTCCGGGACTGACGGTTGCACCAGCGTCCGCTCTGGGTCATACGAATTCCCGTCAAACGGGAAAGCGCGTGTCATGCCCCATTCGATTCCGGACGTTCTGCAGGCTTTTGCCAACGGCGATATTGTTGTCGTCACCGACGACGAGGATCGCGAGGGCGAGGGCGATCTGATTGTCGCGGCGTCACTGTGCACGGCCGACAAGATGGCGTTCATCATCCGGCATACCTCCGGCATCGTCTGCGCGCCGATCACAACCGAGGATGCACGCCGGCTGCGGCTGGACCCGATGGTCGCCCATAACGAATCCAACCACACCACGGCCTTCACCGTCTCGATCGATTACAAGCCCGACGGAGGAACTGGCATTTCGGCCGAAGAGCGCGCCTCGTGTTGCCGGGCGCTCGCCAACCCCAACGTCGGCGCCAACGACTTTGCCCGTCCCGGCCATATCTTTCCGCTGATCGCGCGCGACGGCGGAGTCCTGCTGCGATCGGGCCATACCGAGGCGGCGGTCGATCTCTGCAAGCTCGCGGGTCTGCCGCCGGTCGGCGTCATCAGCGAATTGATGAACGACGACGGTACGGTGATGAAAGGTGAGCAGGTGGTGCGCTTCGCGGCTGCCCACAAGCTCAAGCACGTCACCATCGCCGACATGATCGCCTTTCGGCAGGCTCGTGAAAAGCTGATCGAGCGCGTTTCGACATTTACGATCGAGAGCCCGATCGGGCCGCTCCAGGGCTACGCCTATCGCTCGCCGTTCGACTCGATCGCTCACGTGGCGTTCGTCTATAACGGCATTGGCGATGGCAGGAACGTGCTGACCCGCTTTCACAAGCCGAATATCGTGCGCGACATCTTCACCGGCCCGAAGCGCATGGAGGCCGTGCTCGCGCATTTCAAGAAAGCCGGTCGCGGCGTGCTGGTATATTTGCGCGACGGCGCGGCGGGCGTGCCGGTGGCGCCGCTTCCCGAAGAGAAGTCGGCGGAAGCCGATCGCAACAGGCAGTGGCGGGAGGTCGGTGTCGGCGCGCAGATCCTGCGCGATCTCGGGGTGACGTCGATCAAGCACCTCACATCGACGGCGCACGACTACAAGGGACTCTCCGGTTTCGGCATCGAGATCGTCTCGAACGAGTACCTTGAAGGCTGAAGGTCAAAGTTTTAGTCTCAATTTGGCGCGCGACATGCGCTCCGTATCGATCTGAAAGGATGTGTCATGAGTGTTCGTCCGCAGGGCAAGGACAAGCCGGCTCCG
>JBQCIZ010000055.1:0-3961 GCA_051953235.1 Nitrobacter sp.
GGACCGTCGGCGACCTTGATCGAGAAGAATTCCAGCGTCTCCTCGTGATTGGCGCTCGCCATGCTGTAGGCCCGCAGCAGCGGCCGGCCCTCGACCTCGAGCCCGATCATCGCGAACTGACCGTTCATGAATCGGAAGCTGGAATCGCGCGTCGCGCGGAAGCTGAACAGCGTGTCGGTCCAGTGGCGAACAGAAAGAACTTTCTCTCGATGAAAGGCGCTCATGGCTTTTGTTTCGTCCATTGCGCGGCCAGCGAAACAAACCGCCCCTGGGACGGAAATGTTGCAAAAACCGCTGCAAACATTGGGGATTCCGGCGCCTCATCGCGCCTATACGGTAGTTAGTCAAAGCTGATGTGAGGTTCAATTGCGGAGTGAAAATGGCGGCCAAGTATTTTTCTAAATAGTTTATCTGCCGTGCCATCCACGCCCGAGCGAAATTTCATGCTGAAATAAGCGGGCTCTGCGCAATAACTTTCCGCGAATGCATCAGGCGCAAACGCTGCCGCGCTACATGCAACGGTCAAACGTCGTCGAAAACGATCTCGTCGGCGGTGCCCGCGTCCTGTGGCGGCCGCAACGCCACCGTCATCGCCGGGTCAATCATGACGGCCCAATGCAACGGCGCCTTCGCGATCCGCCGCAACAGCCCTCGATGAACGAAGCGGCTTTCGGTGCTGCACGCATGCAGGGCCGCTACCATAACATCCGCATGCGACCCATCACGGCTATAGGGCAGAAAGATCTGCTCGATGGTGACGGGAACACCATCGCGGTCCGAGACCGGAACGATCGAGTACATCGGAAGCTGGCTCTCGACGCAGGCATCCCAGATCGGACGCGCCGCAGCGGCCATGACATCATCGAGACATCGATGGAGAAACCGCGACGGCATGGTCTCGTCATAGACCTGCTCGACGCGCGGACCAGCGACCAGGCAGAGATAGGAGAGCCGGTCGCCGTCGCGCCTGACCTCGTTGATCAAGAGATCGGCGGCATCGCCAGCGCGCTCATTGGGAACGAACGTCGCGAATTTCGGCAAGGCGCCCGGACTGCGGGAGCGATGCCAGTCACGCACAAGGCTCACATGCCTGATCGATCGGACGATGCTGACATGCGCCTTCTGAAACTGCATCGGACGACCGACCTCGAACGCCGCTGGACCGGCGGATGGCTATTGGTAGTGCGTAAGGAAGGAAAGAACCTTGCGAAGAAACCGCTGGTTCTGATTCGTGATTTTCAGAAACGTTAGCATAGGAATGAAATAACGGTCACGCGCAGACACCCCGGTCCCGAACAGCAAATCCCCAGCTTTCGTGAGCGGAAGGGTTTGGCCCCATTGGATTACCTTTTCCCAATGCGGCCCGGCTAGTTGCTGTTGCTCTCGGACTCGTCGAGCACCTTGAAGCTGTCCTCGAGTTGAGGCGAGATCGCGACATTGAGCCGTTCGCCGGTCGGCAGGCGGGCGACGAACCACTTCCGGTAGAGCGGCACCAGATCGTGGTTGGTGGCGAGCTTGCGGAACGTCCGCTCGACCACGGCGGCCAGTTGCGGCTCGCCCTTGCGGAACATGATCCCGTAAGGATCGTAGGACAGGTAGTCGCCGGTGACGCGAAACTTGTCCTGCGTCTTGTGACGCGCGATCAGGCCGTACAGCAGGATGTCGTCGGTCGCGAAGGCATCGGCCTTCCCGTCCGCCAGCATCTGGTAGGACTGCTCGTGATCGGGACCATCGACGATGTTCAGTCCCAGCGAGAATTTCCTGTCCGCCGCGTGCATCGCACGTTCGTTGGTGGTGCCTTTGGTGACAACCACCGTCTTGCCCTTGAGGTCGGTGACCGATTGCACGGCAGACCCTTTCGGCACCATCAGCTTGGTGCCAGCGACGAACATCAGCGGCGAAAACGCCACCTGCTTGCGGCGCTCGGCGTTCGCCGTGGTGGACCCGCATTCCAGGTCGATCTTGTTCTGCACCACGGCCGCAATACGGTCGTCCGATGTCACCTTGACATATTCGATGCGGAGATTGGGCTCATCGACCTCGGTGCCGATTTCGTCGACCACGGCTTCGCACAGTTCGAGACTGTAGCCGATCGGCCTGTTGGCCTGATCGAGAAACGAA
Organism: Nitrobacter sp.; assembly: GCA_051953235.1. Lineage (GTDB taxonomy): Bacteria > Pseudomonadota > Alphaproteobacteria > Rhizobiales > Xanthobacteraceae > Nitrobacter. The sequence continues at coordinate 2,122 of JBQCIZ010000055.1, forward strand.
AACGGCGGCGAGCTCTCGCGATAGCCGAGGCGCACCACATGTGATGTCTTGATGGCGGAGAGCGTCGCACTCAACCCCTCGCTGCCCGTATCCTGAGCAGATACGGCCGATGTCAGCGCGATGCCCGCCAACGCCGGCGCTGCACTTCGCAACAGTCGTCTCACGATCCCGCGCATGGCATGCCCCCGTCAATGGCCGGCCAGGGCGGGAACCTCTCCGGGGAAGGCGTCCGGCGGCAGCACGCCGTCGGGGCCGAGTTCATGCTCGGGCGCAAGCTCGCCTTCCCACTTTGCCACCACTGCGGTCGCCAGCGAGTTGCCGATCACGTTGGTGGCGCTTCGGCCCATATCGAGGAACGTATCGATGCCCATGATCATCAACAGGCCGGCCTCGGGAATGTTGAACTGGCCGAGTGTCGACGCGATCACGACAAGTGAAGCGCGCGGCACGCCCGCAACACCCTTCGAGGTGATCATCAGGGTCGCCAGCATCGCGAACTGCGTACCGAGCGACATCTCGATGTGATAGGTCTGGGCGATGAAGATACTGGCGAAGGTGCAGTACATCATCGTGCCGTCGAGATTGAAGGAGTAGCCGAGCGGCAGCACGAAGCTCGAGATCCGCGACGATGCGCCGAAGCGGTTGAGACCTTCCAGCGTCTTCGGATAGGCGGCTTCCGAGCTCGCCGTCGAGAATGCGATCATCAAGGGTTCGCGGATCAGCCGCATCAGATGCGCGTAGCGCGGGCCGATGACGATGAAGCCGACCGCGAACAGGATGCCCCACAGGATCAGCAGCGACAGGTAGAAGCCGCCCATGAAGACGATGAGCTTCCACAGCACGCCGAGACCGTTCTTGGCGACTGTCGCCGTGATCGCGGCCCACACCGCGATCGGCGCGAACAGCATCACGTAAGCGGTCACTTTCAGCATGATGTGGCCGAGATCGTCGATCAGCGACAGGATCGGCTTCGCGCGTTCAGGCAGTGCGCCAAGCGCGACCGCGAAGAACACCGCGAACACCACGATCTGCAGGATCTCGTTCTGCGCCATCGCATCCGCGATCGAGGTCGGGATCAGGTGGGTCAGGAACTTCTCGATCGAAAAGGCCGAGACCGGCAGGCCGGTCGCCTGGGTCTTGTCCGGCAGCGTGCCGGGGAAGTTCGCGCCGGGCTGCAGCAGGTTGACCATCAGGAGACCGAGCAGCAGCGATACGAAGGATGCGCTGACGAACCAGCCCATGGTCTTGGCGAAGATGCGGCCGAGCCGCGCACCGCTACCCATATGGGCTATCCCGCCGACCAGCGTCGCAAACACCAGTGGCGCGATGATCATCTTGATCAGCCGCAGGAACAACAACGCGATCAGGTTCACGTCGGCGGCAATCGTCGCCCGACTGTCGGGCAGGAGGTTGAAAATAAGCGCTCCCATCACGATGCCAAGCACCATCGCGATCAGGATGTATTGCGTGAACCTGTTGGACATTCGAAAACCCCCAATAAGAACCCGGCCCGGCGAGTGTGGCAGGTTTTGCAACCTCCGCAACAAAGATTGCGACAGGCTGCCGCACCCGCCCACAGGCGGAATCGGAGTGTTGCTTTCTGGCTATTCGCTACCGGCCTACCGCGAAAACCGCGGCCCATGTCGAAATCCACTTCACGGGGCATGCGTTGAGAACGCGAAAATTGCTTCGCGCGATCAAGCTGTTCCCGTTGTCGAAAGCAGTTCCGCAGATTAGCGTTCCACCATGCTTGCGGATTGCTGAACCGCGCGAGGGAGGAAGCCATGACGGACACCAATCGCCAGATCCTGCTGGTGGAGAAGCCTGCGGACAAACTCGG
>JBQCIZ010000056.1:0-2962 GCA_051953235.1 Nitrobacter sp.
AGTTGTTCGCGCGACGGCGCATGATCCTGTCCGACCAGTTGCCGCATCAGACGATGGCCGAGATCCTCGAGGTCGTGCAGGCGATCGCGCAGGTAAGGATCGGTCGAGCGCAGCATGCGCGCGCGGGTGTCCGACTGCACGCGTTCCACCGCGGCTTCGGCCGTGAGGCCGGTGGCGACCGCCTCGTGCAGCTTGTGCGACCAGCCGTGATCGTTGGCGAACATCCGATAGGCTTCCAGCACCTCGCGATGCTCGCCGCCGTCGGCGACGTCGCCGCGCTCCAGCATGCGGTCGAGATCGGCGCGCAGCTTGACCAGCGCTGCATCGAGCCGCTTGACCTCCTTCGGCAGGTCCTCGGCGATGTAGTTGGTGATGACGACGCGCGGCTCATGCAGCACCACATGGCCGAGGGCGATGCCGTCGGACAGGATGCTGCCGGTCTGATGGATCGAATGACGCGCGGCGGGTTCGAGACCGGGCTGGGCGAGGGCGGCGAGTTCGCCCGAGGCGATCATCTCGGCGACCACCATGGCGGTGGTCTGCAGCGCCTCGACCTCCTCCTCGACATAGGTGCGCTTGGCGCGGTTCTGCACCACCAGCACGCCGAGCGTGTTGCCGGCGCGCAGGATCGGCACGCCGAGGAATGAGTGATAGATTTCTTCGCCGGTCTCCGGGCGGAACGAGAACGCTGGGTGGCTCTGCGCGTCGTTGAGGTTGAGTGGCTGCGCTTCGCTGGCGACGAGGCCGACCAGACCTTCGTGCGCGCTCAGCACGGTATGGTGGACGGCGTCGCGATTCAGACCCTCGGTGGCATAGAGTTCGAGGGTGTTGTCGATGCGCAGCACGTAGGTCGAACAGACTTCCGCCACCATGTTGGCGGCGATCAGCACCACGATCTTGTCGAGGCGCTCCTGTGCGGAGACCTTCTCCGCCATGACTTCGCGGAGCCGTCTCAACAAGACGCGGGGGCCGCCCGACGCGCTCCGCATGGTTCCGAATCCTCCCCCGCTCGCGGCTTACTCCATGTAAGCCATGGAAAAACAATAGCTTATCCGCGTCCGAAGCGCAGCGGGCGCGGTTAACGACCGAATCAGATTGTCCGAAACCATGGCGCCAGCCGCAACGGCCACGTCATCAGGCCGTATAGCCAATCGACTCCGGTTTTGCCAAGCAAAACGCCTGCCAAAGAGGCATTTTACGGGCCGGAACAGGCCGCCCAGGCCGGGCTTTGGCTCAGGCCATGGCCGTCGTCAGCGACAGATAGCCATTCCAGATGATCTGGATGCCGATGCAGAACAGGATGAAGGCCGACAGCCGCATCACCACATTGGTGCCGCGCTCGCCGAGCAGGGCGACCACGCCGCCGGCGTAGCGGTAGCAGACGTAAATGGTCAGCGCGATGGCCGCGAGACCCGCGATGGCGCTGCCGCCGAGCAGCGCGAGTTGCGTCAAACCTTCGGACGGCTGCGGCCGCTGGCTGCCGAGGGTGACCGCGACCGAGATCGAACCGGGGCCGACGGTCAGCGGCATGGTCAGCGGATAGAAGCTGTCGATCGATGTGCCCGGCTTGGTGTCGGGCGCGCTGCGGCGATCGTCGGGTTGTTCGCCGGCGTGCAGCAGCTTCCAGCCGAACGCCGCTACCACGAGGCCGCCGGCGATGCGGACGATCGGCAGCGTGATGCCGAAGAACTCCAGAAGATGCGATCCGATGAACAGCGAACCGAGCAGCAGCAGGAAGCTGTTGCTGGCGACGCCGCGCGCGAGCGCGTTGCGCTGGTCGGCGTTGTACTGGGTCAGCCGCAGAAAGATCGGCGCGCTGCCGACCGGGTTCACGATCGGGAACAGACCCGCATAGACCAGCAGGAAGGCGTTGACGGAGGTCGAGACGCTGTTCATCGCGACCTCCGTTTTTCTCAGGCCTGATCTAATCCGTACAGCGTGTGCAGGGTGCGGACCGCCAGTTCGGTGTAGGCGGTGTCGATCAGCACCGAGAACTTGATCTCGGAGGTGGTGATGGCGCGGATGTTGATGCTCTTCTCCGACAGCGCCTTGAACGCCTGGGCTGCGACGCCGGCGTGGCTGCGCATGCCCGAGCCGATCACCGAAATCTTCGCCACATCGGTCGCGCTGTCGATCCGCGCATAGCCGATCTTGTCCTTCGCGCTCGTGATGGTTTCCTTGGCGCGGGCATAGTCGGCGGCCGGCACCGTGAACGTCAGATCCGTGGTCTTGCCGTCCTCGGAGACGTTCTGCACGATCATGTCGACGTTGATGTTGGACTCGGCGAGCGGGCCGAAGATCGACGCGGCGACGCCGGGCTTGTCCTGAATCTGGCGGATGGAGATCTGGGCTTCGTCCTTGGAGAAGGCGATGCCGGTGACGACGTGGCTTTCCATGATTTCCTCCTCGCTGCAAATCAGCGTACCCGGCGGCTGATTGGCGTGCGGGTCGATGTCCTCGGGCTTGTCGAAACTGGAGCGGACGAAAATCGGCATGTTCTGGGTCATGCCGAGTTCGACCGAGCGGACCTGCAGCACCTTGGCGCCCTGAGAAGCGAGCTCCAGCATGTCCTCGAACGCGATCTTGTCGAGCCGGCGCGCCTTCGGGACCACGCGCGGGTCGGTGGTATAGACGCCGTCGACGTCGGTATAGATGTCGCAGCGGTCGGCGCGGATCGCGGCCGCGATCGCGACCGCCGAGGTATCCGATCCGCCGCGGCCGAGCGTCGTGATCCGGCCGGTCTGCGGGTTGATGCCCTGGAAGCCGGCGATCACGGCGACCTCCTTGCGGTCCTTGAACCGCTTCATCAGCTCCGAGCCGTCGATGTCGACGATGCGGGCCGAGGCGTGGGCATCGCTGGTCTTGATCGGGATCTGCCAGCCCTGCCACGAGCGGGCCTGGATACCCATGTTCTGCAGCACGATCGCAAGCAGCCCCGAGGTCACCTGCTCGCCGGAGGCCA
>JBQCIZ010000057.1:0-8584 GCA_051953235.1 Nitrobacter sp.
TGTGCGGGGGCAAGGAGTCCATCGGGTCTTTTCGGGGATTCGCGGGGGTTTCGGAAATGCGCGGGACCGTATCGGCGCAGCCCCCCCAAATCAAGGCAATGCGGGACCGACGGTTACCGTAATTGCCGGTAATTGAGCGAATTACGCCCCGATGCGCTAACCGCCCGCGCAGATCGCGGGGCCGTACTTGCCGAACGTTAGGACTGGACCGTTATTGGTCGGAGTGCGCGGGGTTATAGCCTTGCGCAACCTCCAAGCTTGCGGCCGGTTTCGGGGGCGATGCCTCGCCCTTAAACCGGCGCAAGTGTTTCTGGGCAGAAATCAGCCTGGCCGGTAGGCGCCCGTGCGCGGATCGAGCCGCAGGGTCGGAATCTCCTGGGCGCGCGCCGCCTCGGCGACCCGGGCCATCCGCGCTTCCTCGATTTCGTGATTGATCCGCTTGGCGGTCCGATAAACCCAGCGGACCGCGGCCAGTCCACCCAGGGTGCCTGCAAGTGCAATCAGCGGCGGCATCGGTCGATCCTTGTCCTTCATCGTGGACCCCCACGGGCACTATTCTCCCCCAACCGGATCGTTCCCGCAATCGGCATCGGCGGGACCAAATGGCGCGGGACTTTCGGCCTAGAGCCCGAATTTGGCCCAAATCGCCCGCGCCTCCAGCGCGGAGATCAGGTCATCGGGCAATCTCCCAATACCGTCCAGCGCCGCCAGCGTTCCGGCGCCAGCCGATTTGCGGCCCAGCAGACCCGACAGCAGGCCGGTCGATGGCGCAATCACGGGCGTGCGGACCTTGTCGCCGAACCGCGCCCGGAGCGTGGCGCGGAGATCGCCAACCGCGTCCGCAAGACCGAGCGCAACCGACCGCTCGCCCGCCCAGTATTCGCCTGTGAAGAGATAGCCGTCCTCTCCCTTCAGCCGCGCGCCCCGGCTTTGCTTGACCAGCGCGATGAAGGTCGCGTGGATTTCGCGCTGCAGGGCTTTCAGCCGCGCCACGTCGTCGGGTTCTTCGGGGAGGAACGGGTCGAGCGTCGCCTTGTGCTCACCCGACGTATAGAGCCGGCGCTCGACGCCGATCTTCCTGATCAGATCGGTGAAGCCGAAGCTGCCGCCGACCACGCCGATCGATCCCAGGATCGACGACGGGTCGCAGAAGATTTCATCTCCCGCGCAGGCGATCATGTAGCCGCCGGAGGCTGCGACATCTTCGACGAACACAAGGACGGGAAGTTTTTTCTCCTGCGCAAGTTGGCGGATACGTAAATAAATCTGACGCGACTGTACCGGCGAGCCGCCCGGCGAATTGATCACCAGCGCCACCGCCTTGGCATTCGTCACCGCGAAAGCCCGCTCCAGTGTCTTGGCAACGCCGGCGAGCGTCATCCCCGGCCTGAGTGGCGTCACAGCGCCGATCACGCCGGACAGGCGCACCACCGGAACAACTGCCGTCCCACGCCATCGCGCCGGAACCAGTTTCATCAACGCTGCACGCATCTCGGATCGTCTCCGTGTTGACTCACGCCACCCGCTTAACATTCAGAAACTATTAATCACGCAAGTGTCATTGAAAGTGTGGAACGTGTTTTGCATTTCGGCCGTATTGTCAGCCGCAATAGCGCAGCTGAAAAGCTGCAACCGTGCAGCGGAGAGTGACATGAAGATCTATCTGCTGGTGATGATTATCGGTAGCCTTCTCACGGCAATTCACTTCACATCCGCACCGAAGCAGCCAAACAGACTTCCGCAATAGGCTGCTGAAGCCGCATCTAGAGACCTCCAAACGCAAGACCGCCCTCGCCGGCCAGGATAGCCTGTGCCTCCGGATTGGGCTGACCTGACTCATCGTTGAGCATCAGGCCCGCGCAAAGCTGCAGCGGCGCCCGGCTGCCCTTGATGGCGCGGACCAGAACCCGGATCGCGGGCTTGCCGGCATCGGGGTGAACCGGCCGGATCGCAATCCCGCCAAAGCCGCGATCCAATACGTTCAGCACATCTGTCAATCCATGGGCCCGCCAGATCAGGCTGAACGCGCCGCCGGATTTGAGCACGCGCCGCGCCGCGTGAATCCATGTTTCGAGCGTATCGGGCTCCGCCATGTGCGCCGCGCGCCTGACGTCGTCGGGCGACGAACGGTGCCGCGCGGAATCGTTGAATGGCGGATTCATCAGAACTACGTCGGCACTGTCGGGACCAAGACCGGCATCCAGGAAGGTCCCCGCCGATCCCGCGACATCGAGAACGCAAACCCGCGCCGCGATCCTGTTCAGCTCCGCGTTGATGCGGGCGAGGGCGGCGAGATTCTCATCGCGTTCGATCATCACGAGATCGATGCCCGAAACGCGCGTTGCCACCGCAAGACCGACGGTCCCGACGCCGGCACCAAAATCGACGACACGATCGCCTTGCCTCGCCTGCGTCGCAGCCGCGAGCAAGATCGCGTCGTGACCTGCCCGATGACCGGACCTCGGCTGCCGCAACCGCAGCCGCCCGCCTAGACATGCATCGTCACTGAATTCAGAGGTCGCGCCGGTCATCGTCCGGCATCGTCGGGACGCAGTTCGTGACCGAGCCCGGCATCAGTGAGGAGCTGTCGCGCCTCGCGGTTGTCGTCCTCATGGACGAGGATACGCCGGGGCAGGACGCCGAGGGACCCCTCGATCACGCTCATGTTCTGGTCCAGCACGAGGTGATGGATGTTGGCGCCATCCAGCAGCGCGCCGATCGCCGATACCAGAACCACATCGTTGGTCCGAACCAATTCCCGCAACGTCAGTTTCTCCCGTGAACCCACAGCTTCACGGCCCCGTGGCTCCTGTCAACTGCTACCTGCCCTTGCCGTGCCAAGCGGCACTTTCTATGTTGAGGCCGGAAACGGGTGCGAATTCACGCAAAACCGGAGATTTTTCTTGGCGGTCATCGTCCCATTCGAAAGCCATTCGGCCGGCTCCATCGATCAGCTCGTCGAGCTGGTCGCCGCCGACATGGACCGCGTCAACGCTACCATTCTGTCGCGCACCGGGTCCGAAGTCACGATGATCCCGGAGGTCGCCAATCACCTGATCTCTTCCGGCGGCAAGCGGCTTCGGCCCATGCTCACGCTGGCGATGGCCCACCTCGCCGGCTATGCCGGCGAAGGGCATATCAAGCTCGCGGCATCCGTCGAGTTCATGCACACCGCGACCCTGCTGCACGACGACGTGGTCGACGAAAGCGAGCTGCGCCGCGGCAAGCTGTCGGCGCGGATGGTGTGGGGCAACGAGGCCAGCGTGCTGGTCGGCGACTTCCTGCTCGGCCAGGCCTTCCGCATGATGGTCGAGGTGGGTTCGCTGCGCGCGCTCGACATCCTGTCGTCGGCGGCAGCGACCATCGCCGAGGGCGAGGTGATGCAGCTTGCCGCCGCCAAGAACACCGCGACCACCGAGGACGAATACCTCGCGGTGATCCGCGGCAAGACCGCCGAACTGTTCGCCGCCGCTTGCGAGGTCGGCCCCGTTATCGCCAACCGCCCGAAGGCGGAAGAAACCGCCGCCGCGAGTTTCGGCATGAACCTCGGCATCGCCTTCCAGCTCGTCGATGACGTGCTCGACTACGGCGGCAAGTCCGCAAAGCTCGGCAAGAATGTCGGCGACGACTTCCGTGAGGGCAAGATCACGTTGCCGGTGGTGCTGGCGTTCCGCCGTGGCAACGATACCGAACGCGAATTCTGGGTGCGCGCATTGGAGCGCGGCGAGATCGGCGACGGCGACCTCGATCACGCCATCGGCTTGATGACCAAGCACCGCGCGCTGGAAGATACGCTCAACCGCGCCCAGCATTACGGCGCGATGGCAGTCGACGCGCTGGCGCTGTTCCCGCCGTCACCGATGAAGAGCGCGCTGGAGCAGGTGGTGGCGTTCTGCCTCGCGCGGTCGCACTAGAGTCATTTCTCCCTGGATGGAATAAGGCCGCCGTCATTGCGAGGCGCATTGCGCCGAAACAATCCAATCTTCTGTCGAGACTTTCTGGATTGCTTCGCTTCGCTCGCAATGACGAGGTGAAGCTGTTTCCGTAAATCTGAACGCGGCTAAACCCTAGCTCAGCGTGCCCGCATGCACCCACCACTGGGGATGCTCGTGCGAAATAGCCTGCGCGGCCTCGCGCGCGTTCGCGTCGCTGGCAAAAATCGCAAAACAGGTCGCGCCCGAGCCCGACATCCGCGACAATTTTGCGCCGGTCGCGCGCAGCGCCGCGAGCACCTCACCAATCACGGGCTGAATGCGGATCGCGGGCGCCTCGAGATCGTTGGTGCCGTCCGCAAGCATACGCAGCCAGTCGCTCACCGGCGCGCCGGCATCCGGCCACACGATCGCTTCGATCATGTCGGATACGCCGACATGCAGTTCGCCGTTGCGCAAGCCGAGCGCGGCGAAGACATCCTTCGTCGCAACGGGCACGCGCGGATTGACCATCACAGCCGGCATCACCGGCAAGCTTAGAGGCTGCAGGGATTCGCCGACGCCCGTCATCACGCAGGCTTCGGAGCGGATGCAGACCGGCACGTCGGCGCCGGTCTGCCGCGCCGCTTCGAGCAACCGCGGATCGCCGAGCTCGATCCCGTTGGCCTTGGCGAGCAGCCGCAATGCCGCAGCGGCATCCGCCGATCCGCCACCGATGCCCGCGGCGACAGGCAGATGCTTGTCGAGCAAAAATTGGCCTGCAGTCAAACCAGCGACGCGCTCGCCGAGCAGGCGCGACGCCTTGAGAACCAGATTGTCGGCAGTTTCACCACATTCCTGCCCACGCGGGCCGCTGGTGGCGAGCGCGAGGCCGGCGCCGGACGTAAGCGTCAGGCGGTCGGAGCAATCGGCAAAAGCCACCACGCTTTCGAGATCGTGGAAGCCGTCGGTGCGGCGGCCGAGCACCCGCAAGGTCAGGTTCACCTTGGCGCGCGCCGTCTCGCTCAAAACGGGGGCGGCCGAAGCCGCGTTCGCAGTATCAGGGATGGTCATGCGGACGACAAAAGCCAAAACCGCGCGCGAATCAAACGATTTTTGCGATCGATCTCGGGATGGGGGCTACGCAAGGAGGCCGGATCAGCCGCCCTTGCCGTCGTCCTTCTTCTTGTCGGCCGATGCGGCGGATGACGTATCGTCTACCGGCGGCAAGCCATGCTCGAGCTTGGCCTCGATCTTCGGCAACTCTTCCGGCTCCGGCTTCAGGTCGCGCGCATGCGCCCACTGGAATTTCGCTTCCAGCGTGCGGCCGACGCGCCTGTAGGCATCGCCGAGGTGATCGTTCACGGTCGGATCCTCGGGCTTCAGGCTGATGGCACGCTCGAGCGTCTTGACCGCTTCTTCGTAGTTGCCGATGCGGTAATACGCCCAGCCGAGGCTGTCGACGATGTAGCCGTCGTCCGGCCGCTGATCGACCGCGCGCTTGATCATCTTCATGGCTTCGTCGAGGTTGGTGCCGCGATCGATCCAGGAGTAGCCAAGATAGTTCAGCACATGCGGCTGATCGGGCTGCAGCTCGAGCGCTTTCTTCATGTCGGCCTGCGCCTTGTCCCAGTTCTTCGAGCGTTCCTCGCAGATGCCGCGGAAATAGTAATAGACCCAGTTCGGCTTGGCGTCGGAGCTCGCCGCAATCACGTCGATGCCCCTGGTGTAGGTCTCCGTGCAGTCCGCGAACTTCTTGCGGCCGCGCTCGACATTGCCCAGCGCCATGATCGCTTCGAGATCGTTCGAATCCTGCGCGATGACGTCCTTCAGGATATTGATCGCCTCGTCGCTGCGGTCGGCGGAATCGAGATCGGTCGCGAGCTGGACCTGCGCATTGCGCTTCAGCGGCGAATTCGCCGGCATGCGCTCGTAGACGCCGATCGCCATCTGCGGCTTCTTCACCGACTCATAGAGATCGGCGAGCGCGAGCAGCGCCATCGGGTGGTTGGGCGCGAGATAGAGGGCGAGCTGCAGATAGACCAGCGCGAGATCCTCGCCGCCGCGCCGGGTCAGCGACGCGCCGATGCCGTAAAGCGCTTCGGCCGCGCCGGTCTGCGGCGAATCGACGAGCTGCGGCAACTTCTTGCCAGCCTTGGTCTCCTTGATTCCCTGCAGGATCAGCGGATGACGCGCGAGCTTCTTGTCGAACGCCTCGTAGACCGCCAATGCCGCCGCATCGTCCTTGTTGCGCGACAGCCAGCGCGCATAGGCGTCGGCAACGCGCAGCGCGGAATCGTCGAGCTTGTAGGCGCGCTCGAGACGAACGCCGGCATCCTTTTCCTTGCCGGCGAGATCGAGCAGCATGCCCGAATGCAGATCCTTGAAGATCGGATACCACTCGGGGCCGGTCAGTTTGTCGATGCTGGCGACGGCCTGCTTGGCATCGCCCGCGCCATAGGCTGCCCAGCCGGACAGCAGCGTCGCCACGAGGTCGGTGATCGGCCCACGCACGGACTGATTGATGTTCTTCTGGGCGGCGGCGTATTTCTTCTGCTTCAGATAATGCACGCCAACGACCAGCCGCGCGACGCGGTTGGATTTGTCGACGGTCAGGATACGGTCGGCGAGTTTCACCGCGGATTCGATGTCGCCTTCCGCGAGCGACGAGATGAAGGCCCGATCCAGCAGTTCGCCGTTCTTCGGATCGGTGCGCAGCGCCGAACGATAGAAGGCGGCCGCGGACTTGGCATCGCGCTCGACGCTGGCATGACGCGCAGCGAGATAGCTGCCCGACTTGGTCATGGTGCGCAGATCGTGAGCGCTCGGGAATGGCGCAGTGTCGGTCGGATGCTCGGGCGTCTGTGCCGCCAGCGGTCCGGCCAGGACGAACGAGGTCGCAGCAGCAACGGCAATCGCCAAGCGATTGAAACGAATGGACAACATCGGAATTCGCCTAGCTCCAGGGTTTCACGGCACGAACTTTACGACAGTCTCGGATGCGCAACCCGACCGGCAGCATCAAGCTGATACGACAATGCCGTGTTTGGCGTTCGGCCGCAAGGACGGGCGGTAGCGATCAAACCGGCGCTCCCGGAAGGTCCGCGCACGAACAATCGGCGGCTTTTCGCGTCATCCCGCCTGAAAGCACGTTGAGTGTGGCGGCATCGTGGCCGCCGAAGACAGCCGCGACGCGGCGTTCACGGGATTGTGGTTACATCGCCTCGTAGTTCGGACCGCCGCCGCCCTCGGGCGGAACCCAGGTGATGTTGCCGTTGGGATCCTTGACGTCACAGGTTTTGCAGTGGACGCAGTTCTGGGCGTTGATCTGGAAGCGCGGGCCTGAGGACTCCTCGACCCATTCATAGACGCCCGCCGGACAGTAGCGGTTGGACGGGCCGGCAAAGACGTCGTGCTCCGAGGTCTTTTGCAGGGCCATGTCGGCGACCTTCAGATGAATCGGCTGGTCTTCCTCGTGATTGGTGTTCGACAGGAACACCGACGACAGCTTGTCGAAGGTCAGTTTGCCGTCCGGTTTCGGATAGGCGATCGGCGCATGCGCCTTGGCCGGATCGAGCGTCTTGCGGTCAGGCTTGGCGTGCGACTGGGTGCCGAACAGCGAGAAACCGAACAATGTATTGGTCCACATGTCGAGACCGCCCAGCGCCACGCCGACGATGGTGCCGAACTTCGACCACAGCGGCTTGACGTTACGCACCCTGAACAGGTCCTTGCCGACCGCCGAGTCGCGCCAGGCATTCTCGTATTCGGCGATCTCGTCATTGGCGCGGCCGGCGCCGATCGCGGCGGCGACATGCTCTGCAGCCAGCATGCCGGTGCCCATGGCGTTATGCACGCCCTTGATGCGCGGCACGTTGACGAAGCCCGCGGCGCAACCGATCAGCGCGCCGCCCGGGAAGGTCAGGCGCGGCACCGACTGGTAGCCGCCCTCGGTGATGGCGCGCGCGCCATAGGCGAGCCGCTTGCCGCCCTCGAACACACCGCGGATCGAGGGATGGGCCTTGAAGCGCTGGAATTCATCGAACGGCGACAGGTACGGATCGTCGTAGTTGAGATGCACGACGAAGCCGATCGCGACACGGTTGTCGTCGTAATGATAAAGGAACGAACCGCCGCCGGTGGAATTGTTGAGCGGCCAGCCGAACGAGTGCTGGATCAGCCCCTTCTGGTGTTTGGCCGGATCGATCTGCCAGACTTCCTTGAGTCCGATGCCGAATTTCGGCGGCTCGCTGCTCTTGTCGAGACCGAACTTCGCGATCAGTTGCTTCGAGAGGCTGCCGCGCGCGCCTTCCGCGAACAGCGTGTACTTGCCGAGCAATTCCATGCCGCGCGTATAGGAATCCTTGTGCGATCCATCGCGCGCGATGCCCATGTCGCCGGTGGCGATACCGCGCACTGCACCGTTGTCGTCATAAAGCACTTCGGCGGCCGCGAAGCCGGGATAGATTTCGACGCCGAGCGCTTCGGCCTTCGGCGCGAGCCAGCGGCAGACGTTGCCGAGCGAGCCGATATAGCAGTGATGGTTGTTCATCAGCGGCGGCATCATGATGTTCGGCAGCCGGATCGCGCCGCCTGATGTCATCCAGTAGAAGCGGTCGTCCTTCACCTGCGTCTTCAGCGGACAGTCGGGATCGTCGCGCCAGTCCGGAATC
>JBQCIZ010000058.1:0-2175 GCA_051953235.1 Nitrobacter sp.
GCGCGATGCCATTCCCGAAAGGCGCCGGGTGAACTCATAGAGGCGGCGCATGGCGCGAACCCGGCTCGCCGAGACCCGTGCCTGATCGCGAGCGCGGCCCGCCATCGCGGAGGTGACAATCGCAACGACCAGAAAGATGACTAGCGCCAGCAACTCATACGGTTCTGCGATCGTGAAGTCGTATAGCGGCGGGATGAAGAAGAAATTGTAGACGAAGAATGAGAGAACCGAGGCATAGATTGCGGGCCAGACGCCGAAATTGATGGCGCTCACCAGCACCGAGACCATGAACACCATCGACAGGTTCGGAATTGGCGTCAGTTCGGTCAGAACCTTGCCGACGCCGAGCGCCGCGGCCACCGCCAGGGTGGCGTATACGAACTGAAGCGGGCGCAGCGGGATTTTGTCCTGCGGCAGGCGGCTCACCTGCAGCGGCTTCTCGGCCGCGCTGGCGATCAGATGGATGGCGATGTCCTGCGTTCGCCGCACCAGTTCGTGCGGCAGCGACCGCCGGAACAGTTCATTCAGGAATCCACTGCGGGAACGGCCCACCACGATCTGGGTGACGTTTTCGAATTTCGCAAAACGGAGCAGCTCCGCGGGCAAATCCACGCTGGACAGAATCTGCGTCTCGGCGCCGAGGCTTTCCGCCAGTTTCATTGCGTCATCGACGCGGCGGCGGGCCGCCGGATCGAGACCCGCACCGGGCCGCTCGACTGTTACCGCCATCCATGGCGCATCCATCAAATCGGCAAGCCGCTTGGCGGCGCGCACCACGGCCGGCGATACCGGATCGGGGCCGATGCAGGCGAGAATACGCTCGCCCGCGGCCCATGGCCCCTCGATCGCCTGCGCCTGCATCCGCTCGATCAGGGAGGCATCCACCCGCTCAGCCGCGCGCCGCATGGCGAGTTCGCGCAGCGCCGTAAGATTTTGAGGCTTGAAGAAATTATCGACCGCACGCGCGGCTGTGTCCTGAACGTACACCTTGCCTTCCGCAAGACGCTTCAGCAGTTCGTCCGGGGGAAGATCGACCAGCACGACCTCGTCGGCCTGATCGAAGACCTTGTCGGGCACGGTCTCGCGTACCCGCACCTTGCTGATCTTCTGGACGACGTCGTTGAGGCTTTCGAGATGCTGGATGTTGAGCGTCGTCCAGACGTCGATGCCGGCGCGCAGCAATTCGTCGATATCCTGCCAGCGCTTGGGATGACGGCTGCCTGGCACGTTGGTGTGTGCGTATTCGTCGACCAGCAACAGGCCCGGCTTGCGCGCACGAGCGGCATCGAGATCGAACTCGTGCATCACCTGATTGCGGTAGATGATCGGCTTGCGCGGCAGCACCTCAAGGCCGTCCAGCAGTTGCCCGGTCTCGCGGCGGCCATGGGTTTCGACCAACCCTGCAACCACATCGCGACCGCCGGCGATCTCGCCACGGGCCGCGGTCAGCATCGCATAGGTTTTGCCGACACCCGGCGCGGCGCCGAGAAAAATCTTCAGCCTTCCGCGCCCCTCCCTGTTCGCGAGACTCAACAGCGCATCAGGCGACGCTCTCAGTCCATCCGATTCGGCCATCTTCGATCCACGCCAACGCTGTCAACGCCTCTGCAATCCCTTCCATAACCCGGAGCGATCACTTGCGGTGCCAAATCCCGAAAAAACCTTCTCCCGCAATTCGAGGCGGCACGTCAGGAGAAATGCGCGCTGGAGCGGGCGCTGCCCGATCATACGCGCATGCGCCAGGAGTATCCGGCGGCGACCCAGCGTATCCGGCGCGGCAATGGCGGCGCACAGCCGCTCGCTGTGATCCCGGAAGAATCGAAACGCCTCCCGATCTCTTTCCTTACCCAAGGTATCCATCTTCGCAGCCAGGTCCAAGACCGTCCGCCGGTCCTGTGCCTCACGCGATACGGCATAGCGCAACACCAGAAACAACCAATCCCGCACCATATCGTCGCGCGCGTCACGGGCAGAGGCCAGACGCGGACATGTCGCAACCGGAAGCGACATGCGTCACGCTAATGCCCGCCGTCACGATCGAGGGCGAGATTGAGCCGGAGCACATTGACGCGCGGTTCGCCGAGCCATCCCATCAAGCGGCCCTCCGTTTGCGCCACGACCAGCGCGCGAACGCGATCTTCCGGCAACCCGCGCGCCCTGGCGACCCGCGGCACC
>JBQCIZ010000059.1:0-3685 GCA_051953235.1 Nitrobacter sp.
GGGGTGACGCCGTAAAGGCTCACCTTGTCGGTAGCCGACTGGCCCAGCGACGTGCCGTCGCTGTTGCCATCGGAGAGCTGCTTGCCAATAGCCATTGGACTTATCCTTCAGATGTGAGGAAAGGGAAAGAGCGGGGCCGGAGCCCCACCCGATTACGAGCCGCTGATGCGAACCGCCTGGCGGGGATCGATGGTCTTTACCCCGTATAAAACATCGAGCCTCCACAGGCTCTTGTCGTTGATGCCGTCATAGACGGGGATCACGCGGACGTTGAGACCCTTGTACGCCTGACGGCCCACATCGACAGCGCCCGGAGGCGAGACGAGCGGCTTGGTCACGAGCGCAAAGGCGTTCTTGCGGAAGATCAGGTTCTGCCGGTAGCCCGTGCTCGCCGTGCCGACGCCGGTAATGGCCTGCCCGTTGAGGTCGGTCACGCCCTGCACCGACACGTTCTGGAACGCGCCCGACCAGATGATGGCCGGCGAGATCACTGCGGAGTTCGAGGAGTACGAAACGACCACGAACTGCTTGAGGTACGACAGCGGGGCCTTGGTCACCGGGTTCACGTCGTACACGCCGGCAATGGTGAACACGTCGCCCTGCACGAACGACACCGAGGAGGTGGTGATCGTCTGCTGGTTGGTGTCCTTGACCGAGGCGTAGGTCGTGGTGGACGAGGTGATCGACGCGCCCACCGTGCCGGCGAGGTCCGAACCTGTAGTAAAGGTCGGAGCGTTCTGCGACGAGAAGGTGGACACGCCGCCGATCATGCCAAGGTCGGCATTGCGGTAAGCGCCGCTGTTCGCACCCTGAATATAGAGCGCGGTCTGCGACCCCAACATGGCCCAGGTATCATCCGGCGAAAGGACTGCCGAACGACCATCCGAGGGAACGCCGCCGTTGTCGAGACGCTGCGGGCCAAGAGCGAAGTCCGCGAACGAGTTGATGACCTGACCGGGAGTGCCAACCCAATTCGGGATGTCCTTGTAGAGCGCCCATAGGTCGGAATCGATCTGGTTGGCGAGCTGGACCATGGCCGGCTGGATCACGCGCTCGGAAAGATCGCTGATCTTGGTGGTCAGGTCCTGCGACGTGAAGCTGAAGTCAACGCCCTTGCGCTTGTTCAGCGTCATGGTGACCGAGCCTTCGGTCACGTCCTGCGCTGCGGCAGTCGCGCCGTCGCGCACGGTGAAGTCGGTCGGACGGCGGATGGTGATAGTTTCACCAACGTTGTAGCCGTTGACCTTCTTGTCGAAGTCGTCCTCGTAACCGCGGAAGACCTGCTTGGCCATGACGAGTTCGTTTTCGAGAATCGACACGGCCTCAGCCGCGATGATGCTCGCGGTGAGCGTAGTATTGGACATTTAGGGTTCCTTCT
Organism: Nitrobacter sp.; assembly: GCA_051953235.1. Classification (GTDB taxonomy): domain Bacteria; phylum Pseudomonadota; class Alphaproteobacteria; order Rhizobiales; family Xanthobacteraceae; genus Nitrobacter. Next base: position 1,379 of record JBQCIZ010000059.1, read on the forward strand.
GGCCCCATCGGGGCGCTGGGCCTTGGCGTCGTCACGACGCGAAAGCTGTTGGGTGTTACCGCACCCGGCCGGCCTTTCGGGCGGCAACGTAAGCGTCCATGTCCCCGCTCTTGGCGAGGTCACCGATGCTCTTGCTGGCGCCGGGAGTAGATTTGCCGGCAACCTTCTCCAGTGGAACGAGAGTCGGTTGCTGCACTGCCGGTTTTGGTGCGGCGGTTGCCTGTTTCTGCATGGCGAGATGGCCGACCTGTGCGCGATGCAACAGCTTGAGGAGCGTTGGACTCCACATGTCTTTCAGCACTTGCTCCGGGATGCCCTCGGACTGTGCAAAAGACACAAGCTCGTTGATCTTGCCTGCGACGGCTTCGGCCTTCAGGCCAGGGATGATCTTGGTCGCCTCGGAAGTGGTTTGCTCGACGCGCTTGGCAAGGTCCTGCTGCGCGGCTTGAGTCCTCTCCTGCGTGGCTTTGCCGATAGTGCCTTCCAGATCGGCTTTCTGGCCCTTGAGATGCTGAACATAATTCCAAGCCTCTTCGGCAGCCACGTAATCGGTCTGCTTCAGTTGCTGGTAAGCGTTCCAGTCGAACGACTTGAACCGCTCTAGCTCGGAATTTACGGTCCTGAGGTTGGCCCGTGCATCGAGTTCGGCGTCGGACGCCTCGGCTTGCTTGAGACGCTGTGTCTCAAGTGCCTTCTGCTGCTCGGCAACGGACTGTTCCTTTTTGGTGGTCGCAGCACGCCAGTTTTCAACGTCCTGCTTCAGCTCCTTGGGAACGCGGTACTTCTTGAACCCGAAGTCGAGTTCATCGAGGCCGTCGTCTTCCTCCGGCTCAGTCTCAGCTTGGCCTTCCGGCTGCTGGAGATCGACTGGCTTTTCGGTTTCTTCGGTCTCTACTTCCTGCTCGGCACCGATTGCAGGCACGGCCTGTTCGGACTCGGCAATAGTCGGCTGTTCGCCTTCCATAGACGTTCACTTCCTTTTCGGGATTGGTGAGGTGGTTAAGTGCGCGGGGCGTCCGCGTTGGTGATCGGCGGCGGCGTGATGGCCGTGACCGCAGATGCGAGTGCGGCAATGCGCCGGGTTTCGGCGTCATAGCCCTGAATATCGAGATTGGCTTGAGCGGTGCCGGCCTTAATGGCGTTGTCGGCCTGCGAGGTCGCAGCCTTGCGCTGGCTGTCGAACTCGGCCTGTTGCACCTTGGCCAGAGCGGCGCTCTTGTCCGCGGTAAGCTGTTGCACCTTGGCGGTGAGCTGCTGGTTTTTCTCCATCAGGTCCGCGATCTGCTGTTTGCCCTGCTCGATGAGGTTCTGCACTTGCGGCGGAATCTGGTTGTCGGCCATGGCCTCAAGCTTGTCGGCCATTTTCTCGGCGCCGGGCCAATCCTGGTTGCGGATCATTTCCGGGCCAACGATGGGCGCGGCCGGCGGATACGCCTGCATCAGCGCCGTCATGCTGGCGACAACTTCCTCGCGCTGCGTCGTGTAGCTCGGTCCAGCCTGAACCGTGAGGTCGTATTTGCCGGCGCTGAAATCGTGCATGGCCAGCACCGGCTGTATCAGCGGGTTGCCGTCCGGGCCATTCATCGGCTGGCCGTTCGGCCCCATCTGCGGCTGCGTCATCGGCTGGCCGGTCTTGGGGTTGGTCTTCTGGTACTGCTGACCGAGCGGAACGTTCTGCGGCTTACCGTCTTCTCCGAGCACGCGGATGATGCGCTCGCCGGTATAGACCTTGGGGATGAGGTCGATGAGCACGCGGCCCGTATGCCGAATGGCGCGCGTCATGTTGTCGATGAAGTGGAACGTTGACACGTCCCCTTCCCGCTGCCGGGCATTGATGGCTACGCCGCTGGTTTCATTCGAGCGCGCCCCGAGCGAGGCATCGTAGAGCCCGATGGTCGATTTCATGTCGTCGGCGGCGTTGAGCGCTTCCTGCAACGCCCCGGCTGCCGGACCTACGTCGAGCGGCTGGCGCTGCGGTGGATCGGCGCCGTCATACTCGAGGAATGGGTGCGAAACCTTGTTGGCGGTGTTCCACTTGTCGATGTCGCTGTTGAACGCCCCTTTGCGCCCGATGAACGGGGTTTTGGGAGCCAGCGCCACGAGTTCGGTGGAGGCCGAGCGCCAATAGTTGAACTGTCGTTGCGCGTCGATGGCAGGATGGATCAGCGAGCGGAAATAGCGCTTGCCCTTGATGTTGTATTCATCGCCATAGACGGGGATGATCGGGATATAGCAGCCAGCCCATTCGTTGACGCGGATCACTTCCGCGCCCGTCATAATGCGCTGCTCGACCTTGTAGGTCTTGCC